>JAGQPC010000309.1 GCA_020426925.1 Planctomycetales bacterium
CTTGCGGGCTGAGCGATCGAGACATTGGAGATCTTCCGCGATTCCAGCTCCAAACCGATACTGGCTTCTTCCAGCTTGTCGACGCGTTGTCGATACTTGGCCTCCAGAATCATCAGTTCGCGTTCGAGCTGGCGTAAATGCATCTCGTGCTGCGCCAGCAGTTCCATTTGTGATTCGATCTCTTCCCGTTGCTTAAGCAATCCGTTGGGCCCTTCAAGTCGGGCTCGTTGCCCAGCAAGCTGAGCCTTGGTTGAGATCAGTTCTTGTTCCAGTTGCAGACGAATCGGGTTTTGCGCTGTCGTTTCGTCGTTGGACTCCGCCTCGAAATCGGCGAGCAGTTTTTCAAGGTCGATTCGTTGATTGCGTACTTTAATCAACGCAGGGTGCTGTTCGGACGCGGTCGCCAGCAAGCGTTTCTCTTCAACTTGAAGTTCGAAAAGTCGCTGTCGCATTCCGCTCCAAGTCGTGGCTTCTTTCGAAGAAATGACTTCTAGCGGCAGCTTTTCGATTCGTGCGGAAAGATCTGCAACGTGTGCAATCGTGTATTCGATGTCACGACGAGTTTGCTGGTATGCGGCGTCCGTCGATTCAAGATTTGCTCGCAACGCCAATCGGTTGTCTTCGATTGAAAGAATCTGGTTGTCTTGTTTATACCGACGAATCTCGTCTGCTGTCGTCATCAACTGTTTAGATAACTCACTCGACGTGTCTTCAAAGAACTCTTTGGAACCTGGCGTTTCGTGAATTCGCAAATGTTCTTTCAGGTACATTGTCGCCATGGTCTGCGAAATGAGCTGAGCGAGCTGAGGTGATTTTGCCTCAGTGTAGATGGAAATCATTGTCGAGTTCTTATTGGCGTTGACAGTCACCATGTGTGACAGTCGAACTATCGCCCGTTCTTTGTCAGAGATGTGATCACGTACTTGGCTTAAATCAACAAGCGAGTTAACGAGACCGCCAAACGCATCAGCGATTTGTGCGAACCTGTCGGCAATTGGATTTGTTGGATGTTCTGTTCCGTCCTCGGTCGGAATTTCTCCTGTGAGAATCGTTTCGGGTGTGATTACTTCAACAAGCTTTTCATGGATGCCGCGGCTTTCGAGAATCTCGAGCGCCGAATTAACTTCATCCTCCTGTGTCTTTTGTAGCATCAGCGTTTCGCCAGTGGTTGCGGTCGGATCGAGCGTTACACTTTCACGACCGATTCTGATGAAGAGCTTCGCCTCGGAACCATACGATCGAGGCCAAAGCACCATGGCGAGCCAACCAACGAGCAGGACACTAAACCCCAGAATGCTGCTCTTGACAACGTGTTTGCGCGCTAAACGAAGCGCGTTAATAAGAGTAAATTCGTTCATTGAAACCAAGAATCTCTGTGGTGATGATCTATGAAGCACTTGTTTCTGAGACGGAATTCCGCCTGATTGTATGTGAACGAAGCTTCGTGTTCTAGACTCAACGCTGTTCACTTTTGTTATGGTCTGCGGTATTCGTTGCGGGTGTTTTTTGGCAACATGGTTGTCGGTGTTTTTCGGTCTTTTTAGGTAGAACGCGTTGCTCATGAGTAAGCTGCGAACATTTGTTGCAATTGAGATGCCAGTCGCTGTGAAACAGTCCGCGACTCAAGCTGTGGCCACAATGCAGAAGGCCACCGAATCAGTTCGCTGGGTCTCGACGGATCAGCTCCATTTGACGTTGAAGTTTCTGGGCGACGTCGAGGATCGAGACATATACTCCGTCTGCCAAGCCGCCCAAAGGAGTGTTGTAGGAATTGAGCGATTGTCGATTGAATGCGGAGGAATCGGTGCTTTCCCGTCAATCCAGAAGCCAAGAATTATTTGGTTTGGCGCTCAAGATCCCTCTGGATCGCTCACACGCGTGTTCACAAATCTGGAAGGTGAACTGTCGGGTTTGGGTTTTCCGAAAGAGCCACGCCGGTTCGCGCCACACATTACGTTGGGACGCGTTCGACATGGTCGACGCAACTTGGGAGACCTTACTGAGGTGCTCAATTCATTTTCCGATGCGTCGCCGATCGAAGTGCCTGTTGACGAGCTGACCGTGTTCACCAGTGAACTGCATCGGTCGGGTCCCGTGTATACGGTTGTAGGCAGAGCGCCGTTGGACAGCTGAAAAATAATCAAAAAAAACTTTCTTCCACCAGGCAGTTGCCGCGGTCACAGGATTCTCAACCGGCCTCGACTTCCACTTTGCCGACGCCCACTAGCGACTGCCGACGGAACTTTGCCGGCAACGAATTGTCGGTGGGTGGCTGAGATATTGAAAAAAGTTTCCAGAGTGGACCGAACGTGTCATGCCAGTCGCCGAAACTTCTCTTGTCGGCCACAGTGGTTGACGGCCACACAGTTTGACGAGATGGTGTGCGAAATACCGTCCCGCAGCGGCTAAGTTGGCTTGCGACAGTTTTGTTTCTGGAAGATAAAGGTGGGACTGCAATCATGATCACGGCTGAAAAGGTAAACGGTATGGCCAAGAAGGATACAACGACAAAAACCAAGACTGCAAAAAAGTCAGTACCCGAGAAGAACGCTGATCCTAAAACCGTAAAGTCCTCGCCTGCAAAGTCGGCTGTAGAAGACCTGATCGGGCAGAATGCGAACCTGAAAACGACACTGCAACAAATCGAAAAGCAGTTCGGCGAAGGCGCCATCATGCCACTCGGTGCCGAAAAGCAGGGCCCGATCGAAGGCATCCCGACCGGAAGTCTTTCGGTCGATTTGGCGCTAGGTGGCCGAGGCATTCCTCGCGGACGGATCATCGAAGTGTTTGGGCCTGAATCGAGCGGTAAGACAACGCTTGCCCTACACGTTATCGCAGAAGCGCAAAAGCAAGGTGGCATTGCCGCGTTTATCGATGCGGAACATGCGCTCGACCCAAGCTGGGCAAAGAAATTGGGCGTGCAGCTTGAGTCTCTGCTGGTCAGCCAGCCAACCAGCGGCGAAGAAGCAATGCATATCGCCGAAATGCTGATCAAGTCAAACGCAGTCGACGTGATTGTTGTCGACTCGGTCGCCGCCTTGATTCCAAGGCAAGAGCTGGAAGGCGACATCGGCGACACTCACGTTGGCTTGCAAGCTCGCCTGATGAGCCAATCGATGAGAAAGCTCACTGGTGCGATTGCGAAGTCAAAGACGTCGGTGATCTTCATCAACCAGATCCGAGAAAAAATTGGTGTGATGTTCGGAAGCCCCGAAACCACGCCGGGTGGACGAGCACTGAAGTTCTATAGCTCCTGCCGCCTGGATGTCCGCCGAATCGGCCAGCTCAAAGACGGTGAAGAAGTGGTCGGCCAACGTGTCCGAGTGAAAGTTGTGAAGAACAAAGTTGCTCCCCCATTCCGCGTCGCCGAATTCGACATGATGCACACAAACGGCATTAGCTACGAAGGTGACATCTTGGATCTGGCTGTCGAAGCGAAAGTCGTGGCTCGCAGCGGCGCATGGTTCCGATACGGTGACATGCAGCTTGGCCAAGGCAAAGAAAAAGCTCGAGCATTCCTCGTCGAAAACAAAGACATCACCGAAGAAATCAAAAACAAGGTAATGTCATCGGCGGGAGTTGCCGAAGCAAAACCGGCTGCTGAGTAAATTCGTTTTTGCGAGTAACAAGCTCCACGAGGCCGGAAGCACTATATGCGTTTTGACGCTAACACAAATGTCGTTCTTTGCTTTCCGGTCGAAGACTACCACGTCGACAAGATTACGACAGCCGTACATCCGGCCAACGTCATCGTTGCTAGTCAGCAAGACATCGACTTGCAGATTCTCTCAGCGGATGTGTTCTGCGGACACGCCAAGGAAAAAGAACTGCCTTGGCCCGAAGTCGTTGCACAAGGACGATTAAAATGGATCCAGTCGTCAGCGGCAGGCCTTGACCATTGCCTCAAGCCTGCGGTGATCGATTCTGAGATTCCAGTGACAAGCGCATCAGGATTGTTCGCTGATCAGGTCGCTGAGCAAACCATGGCGTTGCTGTTCGGTTTGATTCGCAGCATGCCGGTGTTCGCTCGATCGCAACAAGCCAAAGAATTCGTTCGCCGCCCGACTGACGACCTGCATGGAAAGACGGTCGGCATCGTTGGGTTCGGAGGCAATGGTCGCCGCATCGCTGAGTTGCTTTCGGTGATGAAAGTTCGAATCATCGCTACCGATGTATTCCCGGTCGACAAGCCCAACTATGTCGACCAGCTCTGGCCCGCGGACCAGTTGAATGAATTGCTTGAGCAATCCGACGTCGTCATCGTTTGCGTTCCATTGAATTCACAAACTGAACGCATGTTCGGCGCGGCGGAATTTGCAACTGTGAAAACCGGAGCCTATTTCGTCAACGTTGCCCGAGGACCTGTCGTGGACGAACAGGCGTTAGTTAGCGCTCTAGTTGACGGCACGCTGAAGGGCGCTGGCCTAGATGTCACTGATATTGAGCCCCTGCCTGAATCTAGCCCACTCTGGGATCTGCCAAATGTCCTGATCACGCCTCACGTCGGCGCTCAGTCATTCGATCGAGTAGATGTCACCGTCGACTTTTTCTGCGACAACGTCAAACGGTTTCTTGCGGGCGAACCACTGCTGAATCATGTCGACAAAGTTTTAGGTTTTCCTCGCCCCGAGCATCGACCTTAAAAGCAGAATCGTTTGACGGTCAGCTCAATCTGCCGATCCCAATGCGACGAGTCGACCCACTCAAGTTTCGCTGCCCACGGTGCGCGGTTTGCCCAATGTTTCGAGTTGATCGAGCCACGAATTTCCCTCGCGCTCGACGTGCTCCAATGGGAATCCACCCCACTGAAATCCAGGGATCGAATAGAGCTTTTTCAGCCTGGCCGGCATCGGCAAGAGTTTCAGCATCCCTTTTTGAGAGTACTCGAGAGGACTGGCAAGGTTACCAGCAGAATTGATTACTACAGTCGGCGTGTCGAGGTGCGGCAAGTAGGTCAATTGATCGACTTCAGGCGGCTGAAATTCGTTACGAATCCCGCCCGCAAAGAAGAAAGTCGCTGCGAAACGATTTCTGCGGGCGACCAACTTGTCCGCCACCACCATGCATTCCGATTGCAGGCATCCACACGAAACGAAAATCAATTTGTCGGTGTCCAATAAGTCTTTGCCACCCACATTTGGATATTCTTCGTGAAAAAAGTCGACGGTTCGAATTAAGTCCTTCGCCATCTTTGTCACTCCATCGATATAGACTTCAGATGGTTGCTCTGTCGGGAAGTGGCGTTTAAAGTCACCCGGCGGCCGGTCATGAGAAAGCCCCCAGTACGTTGGCAGCACAAGCACTCGGCCTCCCGCCATCATTGGCGAGTAGTGTTGAAACCGTTGGTCGTCGGTGGTTGGCTTTCCGTTTTCATCCAGGAAAATCGGGGACGAACCAATCATGACTTGAAAAGGCGGGGCATACTTTTCCCGGTCGGGAAACATAATGTAACACCCGATACGCTCGTGCTCGCCATACCCCGCGTCAAACTCAACATGCTGAGCTTCCACGCCGTGAAACGTTGACGCGGTAGGTGGAGATGTCTTCCAAGGGCGACCTCGGTCGAATCGAAATTGCTCGACATACTCCTCGGGGATTGGAGTTGCTTCGGTTGGAAGTTCGCGGTATTCCGCCGGCATGGAGACTGCCCAATCTGGAGTTGGCTCGTAATCCGCACAGCGAAATCCAACATCCGGTCTGCGTTCGGTCGGTTTAAGCGTCACCGGATTGAATGCGGAACCGTCGTCGTCTAGCCAACTTCCACCCATCGCGTATCGATATCCGGGTTGTCCTTCATTCAGACACCATTCTTTAACGTTGCCAACCGTGTCCAGCACGCCATGGTAATTCGCGCTTCGCATCGACTGCGAAACGGGGCGATGGAGCAGTTGCTTGCGACCAATGTTGTATCGATTGTGAGAATCGAATTCGGGTGACCAACCGCTGAGGTCGGCGGCACGCAGCCAATGGAACAGTGTTGGTAGTTGCTTCTTTTTAAATCGAGCGTAAGCCATCGCTTCGTACCAGCTAACTCCGACGACCGGATGATCTCGCATGCCGGGCGGATAAGTTCCGTCAGCCCAAGTTGCAGGTCCCGGCAAAGCTTCATTTCGATCCTTGAAGCGTTCGACAAGATTGCGCCAATCCTCGCCAAGCGTTTCACGCCAATACTCCGCTTTCTCGTAACCGCCTGAGTCGACGAATTCCTGAAATTGGCCGTTCGTCACTTCATGCGTGTCGATGTGAAACGTCGGCATCTCCAAGGGAACGCGGCGATTCATCAACCAAAAGACGCGGCATGCGTGAAGCATGGAGTCCGTCGCCGCTGGTCCGACGACAACCATAGCGGGGCGCGATGAAATATCCAGTTGCCACGTGTCGACTGGTCCAAAACCGGTTGTTTTCGCAGTAACGAGTTCTTCATCACCATCAAGTTTCGCGCGTACATGATAGTCTTGAAACGGATACTCGGGCAGATTCGTTTCGATCGGGGTCGCCCCCAGCGAAAGCCACCGCCCGTGTTCGAATTGCTGAGGCCGAACAAAAATCTCTGCCCCGGCCGGTTCGGATTCGATTTTCATTTTTCGTCCGATGCGGGAAAGCATCGCGCTGAGCTCCTGGTTGTGTCGAGGAAATCGCCCGAACGCCGAATCGATCAGCAGTCGAGCTTGCCAGGCATCGTCCTCAAGTTGTGATTCGATTTCTGTAGCGACCAATTTCCAATTCTGATGACGCCTTGCTTCCTGAATCGTGAACCACGTGCCACCGACAAGCAGAACCAATACCAGAATTGCCGAGACCGCTGATAGTGACCGGTTTCTGCGGCACCATTTTGCAGTGCGACCAAGCCAACCAATCCGTTTTGCAGTCACCGACCGCCGATTGACGAAACGTCGCAGGTCTTCGGCGAATTCTGCCGCGGTTTGATAGCGGTCCGCTGGCGCCTTCTGAATCGCCTTCTGACAGATCGTTTCCAGATCAACAGGAATCTTGGCGTTAACCTTTCGAGGAGCCTCAGGTTCTTTGTTCAAGATCTGAGAAAAAATGCGGTCACGTTCCTTCGCATCGTACGCCGGTTTCAGCGTGATCAATTCATACAGCGTAACGCCAAGCGAATAAATGTCGGCGCGATGATCGACTTCGCCGTCTTCCGCGGAGATTTGTTCCGGCGACATATATCGAGGAGAACCCATCAGCTCGCCGGTCATTGTCATGGATGGTTCTTCGAGCATTCTCGCCAAGCCAAAATCGTTGATGTGAATCCGCCCGTCGGGTCCGAGCAACAGGTTCGATGGCTTGATGTCTCGGTGAATCACGCCTTCTTGATGAGCGTGTTCGAGTGCATCGGCGACTTCCGCGAACATCCGTGCGACATTGTCATAGTACGCCATTCCCGAACCGAATGACGAGGAACCGGTTGGTGTATTGTCCAGCGAATTCGAAACTGTCTCGGATTCGAAAAGACGCTCAGAACAGTTCTCGTTATTTTGACATTCGGATTCTATGCTTGCTTTCGGTTCCGTAGACGCTTCGCCTCGCAGTTGGTCCAAAACAAGATCGAGCGAGGGACCTCGCACTAGTTCCATTGCATAGAATGGGATTTGATTTTCGATTCCGGTCGTGTGAATCGGCACGATGTTGGTGTGGTGCAGCTTTGCGGCCGCTTCGGCTTCACGTTGAAACCGAGCGATCGATTTGCTGGAGAAATCCAATCCGACCGAAAGCACCTTCAGCGCGACTCGACGGTTCAGCGACTGTTGCTGAGCTTCATAAACGATCCCCATTCCGCCTCGTCCGATTTCTCGAATCACTTCGAATTCCCCGAACGCTTGCGGCACATCGATCTGCGGCAAGACAGAGTCGGCGACGTTGTTAGCGTCCAGAAACGCATCTTCACCGAAATGAGCCGTCACCATTTTGTCCAACTTGGCGCGAAGCTCCTTGTCTTCACTGCAAGCTTGCCTGATGAATGCTTTTCGATCTTCAGCGGCATCGATTTCGATCACCTGAAGAAACACTTCCTCAAGAGATTGCATTATGTTTCGATTCGCATTTGGAAGATTCATAGTATTACTCTCCGCAACTCACAACTCGGTCCCAGACTCCGGAGCCTGGGAACAAGGTCCCACGAAGCAATTGTGAGTGCCCTTCGACATCGCGAACGATGTCCGCAAATTACGATTAGCCCAACAAGTGCAACAATCGAAACGTGCGTGCTCGGTTCCGGAACAGCTTGTACGCCTCGTCGGCCCCGTTCGTAGCCACCGTCCTGAAACGCGAACACCAAATCGCCTGTGTCGAACTCACTGTCGCCGTTCCAGTCGCCCTGAGTCCAACCTGAATTCATCGCGATGCCGTCTTCGAAATGCCCAGCTTGGAAGAGCTGGACGAGATCACTGCTGTTGAATTCGCCGTCGAGATTCGAATCGCCGATCCAGGTACGTTTCAACCCGTGAACCCAATCCAACAGGTCGCCTTGGTCGACTGAACCGTCGCGGTTGATGTCGAAGTCCGCGTTGTGTTCTGCTATTCCTAGGGAAAGCTGGTTGATGTCAGACACGTCAAGACTGCCGTTTCTGTCGAAGTCTCCCAAATGCTGGTCGATCGACATCAAGAGCAGCGGCCGACGGTCGATCGTGTCGCCGGCGTATACGCGAAATCTCGAGTCGCCTATCGCTTGAACTCGAAATGCGGATACGGCGTTCGCTGGACCCGACGCGTAGTCACGTCGAACCAAATCTGTAACGTCGAGTTCTACAAAACGCTCTTCGTCATTGCCTTCAGCTTTCAGCCTAATGCCCGTGTCGACGTAGGACTCATCCGAAAAGCCATCGCTCGAGACGACGAATGCGCCATCGGTCGGGCTGTGCCACAAGGATAATTCAGCGCTAGCGGGATCGCTGGTGGGATCAACGAATAATCGCAACTTGGCTTCGTCCAGCTTTAACGCGGCACCGGAAAACTCTGGCAAATCGAATTTTGATATTACTCGGCGCGAATCATCAACATTTGCCCTCGCTACTTGTCGTAAGTCTGCAGCTCTTTGTTCTCTGGCTGTGAACAACGCTTTCGGACCCAATTCGATCTGCAACGGTCCTGAATCGGGCGATACGCCTTGGCTGTTCAGCAGGTCTTTCAGTTCGACAACGTTATCTGAAAGGCGGACTTCATCGACGACTCCGTGCAATCGGTGGCGATCCGGTTCTGCCTCAAAGCCGCCGATCGCGAAGTGTTCGGTTGTATTCAGCGGAAGGTGAGGAGCTTGACGAGGAGCGGTGTTAATCTGTAATCGATTGTTTTCTAGATCATGCACGTAGAACGTTGCCTCACCCGGATCAAGATCGAACGCAGATGCCATAAAGTAGTCCTTGTTTTCATCGACTAGAATCCGCGACGTAATGTGTTGCCAGGTCTGTCCATCGGACGTAACCAAAAACAGTTCGCGAAGGTTCTCTTCGAAATTTGGATCTGTGCGAATGTGAAGTGTCCATCCAAACTCTGCGCGGCTATTCAATCCACTCGGGTCGTAGGGAGCTGTTTGCGCTACTAAGTGAGCTGACAATGTCGATGCACTGAAATTGTGGACATTCGCGAATAGCTCGATCGTGAAATCACCGTCGAGCAATGGACCGTCTTCGCTGATGAGTTCACCGACGTCTGCGCCAAAACTTGCCCCACCCAGGTTTTCTCCAATGCCCTTCAATTCATTGGGAAACATCGCGC
>JAGQPC010000310.1 GCA_020426925.1 Planctomycetales bacterium
CTGGAGGATGCAGCGAGCGAACTCAAGACCTTGGCTGCAGACTTGGACAAAGGGACGCTTCGAACCGCTCGCCACCTCGACCGAGCTATTGCCAAAGCTGACCATGCATTAGCCGAGTGGCACTATTTCAACGCCAAAGATCACATCGGACAGGATGAAGAGAAATGGGCCGCAAAAGATCTGCAAGCAGCCGCTCATCACCTGCAATCGGCGGCTGATTCAGCCAAGTATGAATTCGGTTCCGAAACGCTGACTGTGTTTGATGCAATCGACAAAAACGGGAAAATGGTTGATGAAGGTCTAACGATCCAACGCAATCAACTTTCCGACAACTTGCAAGCAATCGAACGAGAAGTGCAAAAACTCGGTGACACACTGAAGGTCGCCGGTGACAAGTAACCAGCTGGACCTGATGGACCGAAACAGAACGGGCAGAAGCTCGGCATTCCTGCCAGCTTGGCCCGTTTTTTACATCCAAAGCTCATGAGAAGGGAAAACACATGCACCGTATCATTGTCATGATGGCCGCAGCTCTGTGGCTGGTTGGTTTTTCATCGATGACATCGCACGCACAGTCTCGGGAACCACCAAGCCGGACAAGCATGAAAATGAAACGCTTCCCAATTGCCGATGCGGACCATCTGAAGAGCCAACCTTCAGGCGACGCAGGCAAGCGAATTGCCTCCACAGTCATTGGAATCGCAAAGTCGAATTGAAGTTACTCGCTTCAGAGTTAACTCAATTATCTTACGCCAATGGCCATTCTCTGCTGGCCATTGGCGTTTTTGTGTTCACCTTACGTCCGCTGGCATCGCAGTTGCGTTAGAGAAGTCCGAGGAGGCAATACCATGGACTTACAACTCGCAACTTTCGAAGACATCATCCAGGAACTCGAACGGCGCAAGGTGACGTTTCTACTGGTCGGAGTCGAACCGACCAACCGAGTCGACGCCAATACTGTGCACATTAGTGCCTCAGCAACAAGCCGCATTGAACTTGTGCGATTGGTCCGCATGCTTCGCAGTGCCATGGAACGCGACAGTCGCTCTGATTGATCGCTGTGCTTGAATTGGGGAGATTCGCCGCGCGCGAGGAAAAACGCCCCTATCGCGTTCAGGTGCCACTGACTGTTGATCAAACAAACAGAACCCTAAGTCGTCGATTTCGGAGCCCGCCGAACCAACTCGACAGCGTTGGCACGACACGTGCAATTAGTACCAACATTACACGAAGGCTGGGCGCGGCAGTTACGTTACTCTGTGCCAGTCAACGGATCTCATCAGAAAGGATGAAATCGATGAACGTTATGAAAAACAAGACTCAACGAATCTGGTTCGCGGGATTCACGGGCCTGGCTCTGCTAGTCGACGCCGCCAGCATACCGGCATACTCTGCGACGAAAAGTCAACCAGACGCAGTAAAAGCTGTCGGTTCCGCGAAGGATTTGTCAACGGCTTTTCGCTTCGCGGCCGACAAGGTGCTGCCCTCTGTGGTGACCATTGAAAACCGTCCAGCGATTGACTGGAAGACAGACGGATCCGACGACCCGAATGATGATTCGGCTCCACAGCGTGACAATCCATTCAAAGGCACTCCCTTCGAACATCTCTTTCCCGACTCGGGGCAAGGTTTCCGTTACCAAGGGCCGCGTAGTCCGCAGGGCGATCAAGCTGGTGGAATGGGATCAGGCGTGATCATCGACCATTCCGGCCTGATCATGACTAACAACCACGTTGTAGCCGGCGGCGGTGAAGTAATCGTTCGCCTCAGCGATGGCCGTGAATTCAAAGCAGCCAACGTGTGGACTGACCCAAAGACAGACATCGCCGTCGTCAATATCGAGGGAGCTGATAACCTTACCGCAGCTACGGTTGGCAACAGTGATTCGGTCGAGATCGGCGATTGGGTATTGGCGCTTGGTCAGCCGTTCGGATTGGAGAGCACCGTGACTGCCGGAATCATCAGTGCGAAACATCGTGGCATTGGAATTACGGATCGCGAAAACTTTCTGCAAACCGATGCGGCAATCAATCCCGGCAACAGCGGCGGACCACTTGTCAACCTGAATGGCGAAGTGGTTGGTATCAACACTGCGATCTCGTCGCGAAGCGGCGGAAACGACGGAATCGGATTTGCGGTGCCCATCAACTTGGCGAAATGGGTTGCAAGCCAACTCGCAAGTGACGGGACCGTTCACCGAGCGTACCTTGGCGTCGGAATCCAGCCGGTCACGGCACAGTTGGCCGAACAGTTTCATGTTCGACCTCGCGAAGGTGTGGTGGTAACCGACGTGTATCCCGACACTCCGGCGGCCAAAGCGGGACTGCAATCCGGGGACGTAATTGTTGACTTTGCAGGAGAGCAGGTAGCGACGCCTCAAGAGCTTCAGGTCGTTGTTGAACGGTCCGAGCTGGGAAAACCTTCACAGTTGACGGTTGTTCGCGAAGGCAAGCCGATGAAGCTGTCGTTCGTTGCTGAGGAACAGCCGAACAGTTTCGGACTCAATCGAGATCGCTCACGAGACGGGCTCACCAAGCCACGACCGTCTCGTCTCCATAGCCTAGGGTTAGAGATTAGCCCGCTTGATCCGGCCGTCGCTGACAACCTGGGCATGAAGGGAGTCAGCGGAGTCGTAATCACCGCTGTGCGTGACGGAAGTCCGGCCGAACAAGCAGGATTGAGTAGCGGTATGGTCATCACAGAGATTAATCGGAAGTCTGTGACAAGCGTCGAGGATGCCCAAAAGGTACTTGGTGGCCAAACGATGAAGGACGGTGTCTTGCTGCTAGTGCGAACAGAAAACGGGTCGCGATTCGTAGCATTGAAACCGTAGCGCCGCTCGATCGGAACAGAGCGAGACGTAGTGAAACCGGCGGCGTTGCATGATCTTCGCCGTCGGTGTTTTTCCCAAAGGACGAATCTCCTGAGTATCTGTCATGGTTGGCGAAAGCGGGAATGATTAGGATGATCTTGGCTGATTACTGCACGGAGATCCAACGTGAAACTGGCGGCGAAGCTGATTCTGATTCTGTTCTTGGCTGTCGGGGCATTGACGACCGCTATGGCCTATTTCACGATCCATCAGCAGTACGCCAGCTTTCAGAAAGGGCGCGAAGAGACAGCTCGCGAGTTGAAGGACAAGGTCTCGGACCTGCTTACAAAAGCGTGGAAAGAAGGAGGACGCGAGGGCGTGGACGATGCACTGGCAAGCATGAGTCTGGAAATCAGGCAGACAGAAATGCGGTGGGTTCAGTTCAACGCCGATGGCGACCATCCCGATGCGCCTACTGCTCCGATGGATTCGTTGCCTCGCGTTCTGGAAGGTAAGATTGAGTCGGTCGTCATCAGGCACAACGGCGGTGAGGAGCGGCTGCATACGTTCTTCCAAGTTCCGGGCCATGCCGACGATCGAGTCGGTGTCGAGCTCTCGGATTCACTCGCTCCGCTGAAAGAGCAAGAGCGCAGAACGGTCTACTCGACAATCATGACTTTGCTGGGGCTTTCGCTGGTATGCGTCGGCGTCGTAGTTTTTGCCGGACTTCAGCTCGTCGGACACCCCCTAGAAAAGCTTGTGGGTAAAACAAGGCAGATTGCCGACGGAGATTATAGCCAACCCGTACACGTTCCCGGCCATGACGAACTATCACGGTTGGGAGCTGCATTAAACCACCTGAGCGATCGTCTGTGTGCGCAAAAACAAACGATCGACACAGAGACGGCGGCGAGGATCGCAGCTCTGAATCAACTGCGCCACGCGGATCGACTGAAAACGGTTGGCAGACTTGCGGCGGGCATCGCGCATGAATTGGGCACGCCGCTGAATGTTGTGTCTGGCAGGGCTGGCCTGATTGCGAACGGGCGACTTTCAAACGACGAAGTGCGGCAAAGCGCAGTTACAATCAAGAGTGAAGCCGATCGGATCACGCATATCATTCGGCAGCTTCTCGACTTTGCTCGCCGAACCGAGCTGCAGCGGCAAACCGTGGATTTGAGCGCTCTAGCAACTCGGACAGCAGAATTACTATCGACCATTGCCGAAAAGAATCATGTTCAGCTGAACGTAAACGCGAAGTCCGGCACAGTCCGCGCGAATATCGACGAAGCCCAGATCCAGCACGTGCTCACGAACATAATCATGAACTCGATCCAGGCCATCGCCGAAGCCGGGACGGTCAACATTGACATTGGAGTACGAAACGTTACGCCACCTCCCGACGCGCAGCGCGACACGGGCGACTACGCGTTTATTGAAGTTCGTGACACTGGAATCGGAATGAAACCTGACGATCTCGAACAAATCTTTGAGCCGTTCTTTACCACAAAGGACGTCGGCGAGGGAACGGGACTGGGACTTTCCATTGCCTACGGAATCATACAAGAGCATGGCGGTTGGATCGACGTTCAAAGCGAGTCCGGCAGCGGAAGTTGCTTCACTCTCTACTTACCAAAGGAAACAGAACAATGACCGGTCGAGTGCTAATCGTCGATGACGAACGGAGTATGTGTGAGTTAATTCAAACCGACTTGCGTCAACGCGACATCGCCGCATCGTGGTTTACGTCAGCGGAGGATGCACTTCGAGCTGTCCATGAGGAAGAGTTCGACGTTGTCCTAACCGACATCAAAATGCCGGGAACTACCGGACTGCAACTTTGTGAGCAGGTAGTCGCCAATCGACCTGATGTTCCCGTCGTCGTGATGACCGCATTTGGTAGTCTGGAAACGGTTGTCGGTGCGATTCGCGCCGGGGCCTATGATTTCGTGACTAAACCGGTCGAAATGGACCTGCTCGCCGTCACACTTAATCGGGCGATCAAGCACCATCAACTTCAGGAAAAGGTCAAGAAACTAAGTGAACAGCTCGAAGCAAAATCGGATCATGGCGAGATGCTTGGTGAGAGCCAAGCGATGCTGAAGTTGTACGACCAACTCAATCGCGTCGCAGATTCAGAGTCGTCCATCTTGATCACCGGAGAAAGCGGCACTGGGAAAGAGTTGGTTGCACGTTCGATTCACAATCGCAGCCGCCGCGCGTCTGCTCCATTCGTCGCGGTCAACTGCGCAGCGCTGCCAGAGCCCCTTCTGGAAAGCGAATTGTTCGGTCACGCCAAAGGTGCGTTTACCGACGCGCGAACGGATCGCAAAGGGCTATTCAAGGAAGCAGAAGGTGGCACCCTGTTTCTCGACGAGGTCGGGGAAATGCCCTTGGCGATGCAGGCAAAGCTGCTGCGTGCATTGGAAGAGAACAAGCTGAGGCCTGTTGGCTCAAATCAGGAAGTCGCCTTTGACGTCCGGCTCCTCACGGCAACCAATCGAGATCTTGAATCGGCGGTTGAGGAAGATCGTTTTCGCGAAGACTTGTTTTACCGGATCAACGTAATTCAATTAGAGTTGCCTCCGCTGAGGAGCCGCGGAACTGACATACTCCTTTTGTCACAGCACTACGTCGACCAATTCGCTGAAAGAGCCAAAAAGCATGTCGTTGGCCTATCCGATCAGGCTGCCGAGAAGCTTCTTGCCTACTCATGGCCTGGCAACGTCCGCGAACTGCGCAATGTCATCGAGCGAGCCGTCGCACTAACTCGATACGAAAAACTCGCAGTCGATGACCTACCGGATAAGATTCGGGATTATCGAAGCACGCAAATCTACATTGGCGGTTCCGATCCATCAGAACTTGTCCCGATGGAAGAAATCGAGCGTCGATACATTGCCCACGTCTTAGAAGCTGTCGGAGACAACAAAACAACTGCCGCACGGATTCTGGGGCTTGATCGCAAGACGCTCTATCGAAAGCTAAAGACTCCCGATTCAGCCCGCATCTGCGATTAAAGACGGCTTTGTGACTGAACGGAGCACGCTTCCATTCCGAATAGTCTACAACACCGCAGAGAATCGCTTGACGCGGCCAACTTTGTTTGGTCCGACACCGCCCGCAGATGAGCAACGAGCGGAGTCCCTTCGGATTGTCCAGCTTCAGCGAGTTCATCCGATGCCGAATTGCAAGCGATGGCGAATTGCAAGCGATGGCGAAACCGATGCGGTTTTTGTTGCGATAACTGGTAACGGCCTCAAACTACACTAAGCACCGTTCGCACAATTACTGTCCGATTTGCGGCGTGATTGTGTAGTTCCATTTTGGCAACATTTCGTGGAATCGGACTTTGTCCTTGATGGTTTGTTTGATTGCTTCCGTTGCTTCGCGGCCCGCTTCGTAGAAGCGTTTGATTACGTTGACTGTCGTTCTCAAGCCAGTTGATGTGGTAGCTTTCCTCATGAGTTCGACTGCTCGCTGCAGTGTGTCGAACAACATCCCTGTGCATGCGCGGCTCACGTGAGGAAAGAAGCGTCGTTCGATGGGATTGTATTTCGAACAGTAGCTCGGATAGTGAGCCACGCGGATTGGTACGCCAATGGCGTTTACAATCGTTTGCAGATCGTGCTTGAAGATATACTTCGACGCCGAATTGCTGCCGCCACAATCCACGAGCAGCAGAATAGAATCAGCACCTGGGTAGGACTGCTGCCCGATACGATTCCAGTACCACTTGAGGCTATCGCACGCGAATTCGGTGGTGTCGCGTGAGAGACCAATGTTAATGTGGCCGCGGTTCCGAAGCGGATCAAAAATGCCGTGCGGAATGATCACTCCATCAGCCCAACTGGAAAAGTCGTGGTCGAACGCTTCAAATGCCTGAGTGCAGCGAACGCGGCCCTTGCGAAATAGCTGTCCCTGAAACTCCTTGGCCTTGGTATCCACAGAAAAACAAGGGTTTCCGGCTTGTTCATACTGTTCGATAAGCTCGGCGATGTTTTGGAATTGAGCGTCGCGATCCGGTGACTCACCGCCGGCTTTTACCTTCCGAATCTTTCGCAGCCGAAGTCCTTGTTCGTCCATCCATCGCCGGATTGCATCGTCGCCGACCGGAGTCCCCATCGCTTCGAGCTTGCGTTCAAGCTGTGATGGCGTCAAATCGGTAAAGACAATTTCCGCGTCATCCGGATCACCCGCACTTCGCGTTTCCGTAAGCGACTTCAAGTTCAGCTCGGCTTCGCCGTTCGCCGCAATACTTTTTTTCGACCTGCGCCGGGACGACGCACACGCCCTTCTGCGGGATCGTCGTCCAGCATGTCCAGCTCATTCAAACCGCGAGTAATGGTTCTCGTCGAGCAACCCAGGATTTCCGAGATATGTTTGACCCCGCCGTGCCCAAACCGCTTTGCTTCAAGGGCAGCGTATCGTCGCTGATCCCTTTCCGACAACGTCCCGTAGAAAGACCGCATATGTGCTTGCGTGCCTTCGTCGATTGGCTCCTTCAGTACGATCGCCATCCTTGGCCTCCTGTTCGCGTAAACTCTCTAACTCGACACGACTTCTCTCTTATCGGCAAAAAGACCCATCCAAATCAGACAGTTATTGATCGAGCGGTCCT
>JAGQPC010000311.1 GCA_020426925.1 Planctomycetales bacterium
GCTGACTTTCAAAAGAATGCGGACAAAGCAGTCTCCGATTGGACCGACCGACTCATGAAGTCGACTGCGTGGGGAGAGCACCGAGCGAGATATTGGCTCGACGCGGCTCGGTACGGTGATACGCATGGCTTGCACTTCGACAACTACCGCGAAATGTGGCCGTACCGAGACTGGGTTATTCGCGCGTTCAACGCGAATCAACCGTTCGATGAGTTTGTGGTTGAGCAGATTGCTGGCGACTTGTTGCCCAACCCAACGGACGAGCAACGCATTGCTACGGGATTTCAGCGGTGCAATATCACGACAAACGAGGGTGGCACGATCGACGAGGAGAACTTGGCTCTTTATGCGACGGACCGCGTGCAAACGTTTGGCTGGGTCTTTTTAGGACTCACGACGAATTGCGGGCAATGCCACAACCACAAGTTCGATCCTTTCACGATGAAAGACTTTTACTCGTTGGCTGCGTTCTTCCGCAACACGACGCAACCTGCGAAAGACGGCAATGTGAAAGACGGTCGCGGACCAGCTTTGATGGTTCCGCTCGAAGAGGATCGTGCTCGCTGGAATGCAGTGCAGGATGAACTCCCGGAAGCCGAAGCAGCCCAACAAGCCCGCAAGCAAGACGCGAAATCAGATTATGAGACTTGGCTTGCTGGAGTTTCGATCGAGTCACTGACCAAATCGCTACCGACGGAAGGTCTGATTGTTCACCTTCCATTAGACGAAGGCCAGGGCAATAAGTTGCGAATGACGGGCACGTCCAGCCAAGAGCTGAATGTTTCCGGCACGCTCGATTGGATCAAGGATGGCAAACTCGGTGCGGCTCCTGTGATCAAGCCGGGAAGCACGGCAGAGGTTGGTGACGTTGCCGATTTCGCTCGAGACCAAGCGTTCAGTGTTGGAGCGTGGATACGCATTGAGAACGCCGGTGCTGGCGCGGCGATTATTGCTCGTATGGACGAAGACAAAGCGTTCCGAGGCTGGGACTTGTGGCAGCAAGGAAGATCGCTGGCGATGCACTTCATTGATACCTGGCCTAGCAATGCATTGAAGGTGACAACTCACGCTGAAGTGCTAACGCCGAAGCAATGGCACCACGTTCTCGCGAGCTACGATGGCTCTGCGAAACCGGAGGGTATTAAACTCTTCGTCGATGGCAAGGAAGTACCACATCGCGTTGAAAGCAATACGCTCGCAAGCGACGCGACAACGCAATCGACGACTCCACTGCGACTGGGGCAACGGAGCCGCACAGCTGGATTCCACGGTGCCATTCAAGATGCGCGAATTTACGATCGGTCTTTAGAGACGCCGGAAGTCGGTGCGTTGGCGAAGTTTGGCCCGCTGAAATCGATGTTGGCGACAACAGAAGGTGCCCAGCGGACCGACGAGCAAAACAAATTACTGTATGAACATTATCTCTCCACGGCTGATCAAAAGTACATCGCTCTGACAAAACACCTGACCGATTTGCAGGCGGAACTTGCGGCCATCCGCGCTCGAGGCGCGGTGACTCATATTCAGGAGGAACGAAAAGACTCACAGCCAATGGCGTACATTTTGACTCGAGGTGAGTATGACCGACCAGGCGAACAGGTATTTGCTACAACCCCAGAGGCACTTCATCCAATGCCTGAAGGTGCGCCCGGAAATCGTCTTGGGCTAGGGAAATGGCTCGTTGATTCCAAGAACCCGTTGACAGCCAGAGTGACGGTGAATCGCTTCTGGCAACAGGTCTTCGGGCAAGGCATCGTTGTGACTCCAGAGGACTTCGGAGTCATGGGTGCTCCGCCAACTCATCCGGAATTGCTCGATTGGCTGGCAATCGAATTCCAGCAAAACGGTTGGAACGTCAAAGAGTTTTTCAAACTGATCTTAACTAGCGCAACGTATCGTCAGGCCGCCATCGCCACAGCAGAAAAACTGGAAAAGGACCGACACAATGTGTTGCTGTCACGTGGTCCTCGATTCCGTATGGATGCCGAGATGGTGCGTGACTACATGCTTTCGGCGAGCGGCCTTTTGTCCGCCAAAATGTACGGTCCAAGCGTGCGACCGTACCAGCCGGAGGGTATTTGGGATATCGTTGGCTTGCCGGGAGGTGACACTCGCAATTACGTGCAAGACAAAGGCGAGAATCTCTATCGCCGTTCTCTGTACACGTTTTGGAAACGGATGGCGCCGCCGCCAAACCTCGAAGCGTTTAACGCTCCCAGCCGCGAAGTGTGCACCGTTCGCCGCGAAAGAACGAACACGCCACTCCAAGCTCTTGTGACTTTGAACGACACGCAGTTCGTCGAGGCTGCTCGGCACCTTGCGGAAAGAGCAATTACTGCTGCCGGTGACGGCGAACCACTGAAATCGGCTTCAAACTTCATCGCGCAGCAAGTGCTCTGTCGAAGTCTCAACGATCAAGAGCAAGCTGTCATCGCCGCCGACTATGACGAGTTCCTTGCGTACTATAAGTCCAACCCGAAAGATGCCGAGGCACTAATTTCGTACGGCGAGTCCAAAGCGGACGAGTCGATCGACCAATGTGAACTCGCGGCTTGGACGATGGTTTGCAACCAGATCATGAACTTAGATGAAGTGATCAATAAGTAGCTTCCCGCTCGAGGAAACATTCCATGGATACTCAAAGTAGACGCCAATTCTTTACCAGTGGCCGAAACGTTCTTGGCAGCGCCGCGTTGATGTCGCTACTTCGACCGGGTTCGAACGCACAGGCAGCCGGATCGACACCGGTCGGTGCGCACTATTCGGCTTCAGCAAAACGCGTCATCTATCTGCACATGGTCGGCGGTCCGTCGCAGGTCGATCTGTTCGACTACAAACCCGTGATGACGGAGTGGTATGACAAAGAGCTGCCAGATTCGATCCGCATGGGGCAACGTCTGACGACAATGACCAGCGGCCAAGCTCGGTTTCCGGTTGCTCCCAGCAAGTTCAAGTTTTCGCAGGCGGGTGATTGCGGGATGTGGATCAACAGCGAGCTGCTGCCTAACATCGCTTCGAAGGCGGACGAAATCTGCTGGATGCGAAGTCTCCATACGGAAGCGATCAACCACGAGCCGGCCATCACCGCGATGCAAACGGGCAACCAAGTCACCGGTCGGCCGTGCCTTGGAGCGTGGGCGTCGTACGGACTCGGTTCGGACAACGAAAACTTGCCGACCTTCGTCGTGCTGGTCGCGGTGCCTCGAAATCGTGAGCAAGAACAGGCGATATCGGCTCGACTTTGGAGCGCAGGTTATCTTTCGGGAGAGCACGCTGGAGTTTCTTTCCGCAGCCAAGGCGATCCGATTCTGTATATCAACAATCCGCCAGGAGTTCCGTCGAACATTCGCAAGCGTTCGATTGATGGACTGAACAAGTTAAACGCAATGCATCACGACGAGCTGGGAGATCCCGAAACGTTGACTCGCATCAAGCAGTACGAAATGGCCTTTCGCATGCAGTCGGCCGTACCCGAATTGACGGACCTCAGTACCGAGCCAGAACATATGTTCAAGCTGTACGGTGAAGAAGCGAAAAAGCCGGGCACGTTTGCCAACACAGCTCTGATGACTCGGCGTCTGGCGGAGCGTGGCGTTCGATTCATCCAGGTGTACCACAACAACTGGGATCATCATTCGAACGTCGCTGGCCGAATGCCGGATCAGTGCAAGGACGTCGATCGGCCTTGTTTCGCGCTGCTGGAAGATTTGAAGCAGCGAGGCATGTTAGACGACACATTGGTTATTTGGGGCGGCGAGTTTGGCCGAACGATTTACACGCAAGGCAAGCTCTCGCGAGAAAACTATGGTCGCGACCACCATCCTCGCTGCTTCACCATGTGGATGGCTGGCGGAGGGGCGCAAGGCGGAACAATCTATGGAAAGACCGACGACTTTTCCTATAACATCGTCGATCAGCCGATTCACATCCGCGATTTCCACGCGACGATTCTCCACTTGTTGGGATTCGATCACGAGCGGCTGAACTTCAAATTCCAAGGTCTCAATCAACGACTCACCGGCGTGCTACCGGCGAAAGTCATTCCGGAGCTCGTTGTTCAGCAACTGGCGTAGTGGATCTTGCTAAAGATCCCTGCGTAGACTCTAACAACTTCTGCTTTAAAGCCGTTGAACGGTTAGTTTTCGTGGGTGGCCGGGGTCGAGCGAAGCGAGCCCCCGGAATCAACCGCTGGGGGCTCGCTTACGCTCGACCGCCAGCCACCCATCGACCCCACGTGAATCGGCGGAATCTTTAGATGTCTGAAAAAGTCCCAGCTAGAGCCAACACAGTTAATTCTCACCGATGCAGTACAAATAGCGATTCATTCGCAAGTACAACCGATTGTTGCTAATGGCTGGGCTGGAATTCACATCGCTTTGATCTTCCAGCTGGTTTTGCGCCAACAGATCATATTCAGGCTTCGCTGCTAGGACCATCGTTCCTCCTAGCCGCGAAACGTAATAGAGCTTATTGTCGCCAATGACTGGTGACGCATAAACACCGCCGGCGCGCGGAAGACGTTTCTCGTAGACGACATCGCCGGTCGCAGCATTCACGCAGAACGCAACACCCGTGACTTCATGAGCGAAGTAAAGATGTCCTTCATGATAAACGGGCGACGACACATTGGATCCCTTTTGGATCGTCCAAAGCACATGCGAACCCGAGACGTCGCCTCGGCCGCCGGCTCGAACCGCTTTCGTTGCCTCAACCCCTTTTCCCGAAAGACAGTAGACGACTCCATCGTGTGCCACGAGGCTCGGCACAATGTACCAATTATGTCCGTCGCACGACCAAAGCTCTGCGCCGGTTTGCGGGTCGAAACCAAGAATCTTTCCCGAGACCGCCACGACAAGTTCTGTCTTGCCATCTGGCAGAGACACCAGCAGCGGCGTGTTCCACGATTCCTTGAGCGTTCCAGCTCGCCAAACTTCTTTACCCGTATTCTTGTCGAGCGCGACAAGCTGTCCGCACTCGACGAACGCGTTCATAAATGATTGGCAATCGATTCGGGATCTACAGCACCTGTTTCGACAATCGATTCACATGTCGCAAGTGTAAGTTGCGTGTCGTCCGTAATTTGAAGCTCTGATGGAATCTCAAAATCTGGCGCCCGCGGACACCCTTCGAACTGCGCACCAATTGCATCACCGAGCGCACCGCCGAGGAGACAGCCAACGATCCGATCCTCACGAGACAATGAGTCCATGATTCGACACGTTTCAGTTCACATGACGTTGTACGACAAGTACATCACTCCATCCTTGTAGTATGTGCGAAGCTGCTTTCCGTTGGAAGCCATATCCGTCGCGTACGCCACCTCGGGATCTGTGAAACCAAGCCGCTCGTAATCATGATGCGCCAACGAGAGATCGTAGGGTTTCATTTCAAACGGATGTGTAGCAACCCACTTCTCGAATTCATCCCGGCGCATTGAGTACGTGGCGTAGAGTCGCAAACATGATGGCTCGTAGCTGATGCACCCCGCATCCGGAACGCCGTTATTTTGCGACTGATGCCATACTGTGAACAAACTTTCGTGAAAAAGAGAATTCCCAGCAACTGCGAAGACGCCACCAAGAACGATCGCCAAATTGATCGCCCAGCGAGGTCGGACTCGCTTCCATGCATACCAAACGGCGGAGACAATCATGGCGGACGAACGCAACCGAGCAGATTAGAAAGAAAGCCATGATATAGGTGTGACCCAGGTACATCTATTCTTGCCTCCTATAGGGCGACCACCCGACGCTACACGTCTGAGGACGGCTATCAGTTGACGATTATTCCGATGATTCTGAAACTTTCCGGCGGTGATTTGCATGCGAGACCGATCGCACCACAGCAGGCCGAAAATCCCTCGAAACGTAATCGGTCGTCATTAGCAGTTACCACCGGATCGGATTCCCCGAGGATTCGGCCTAGCATCGCTGGAGGAATGTGAAACCGCGATTGCACGACGTCCATGAGAGTCTTCAGCAACGCGACTGAGTTCTTGGGGCTGGCCAATCGTCCCTCAAAAAAGAATGGACTGGCGTCGTCGCTCACCGTACATGTCGCCAAACGCAACGTCAGCGCATGACCTTCGCCTTCGCATCGCGACGGAAACGGGTACCGCAGAATCTGTTCACTGGCTAACGCGGACATACAGGAAGTCTACTACGCGGATTTGTGTTTGACGCCGCGTAACGCTCACTCATTCGGCGAAAAAACGCCATTCGCGTACGGCCGCGATCGTAGCGTGTCGCGATACGTCTTGATGCGAATGACGTTGACGATTCCTGCAACCAAAGCGCCAATTCCGACGAGCGACATCGTCGTGTCGCTGCTATGTATGTAGCCGAGATAGAATAAGTACGGGCCGAGTGATAGCCCTCCGGCCGCGTAGAACCATCGACGAAAAATCGACCCGCGAAGGCGACGAGAGATCTCGTCAAAGCAACTCTTGCAAACGATGCGATCGATAGGGCCGTGCAGAAGAAGGCAGCCGTCGCAATAAGGCTTGCTGCAGTAGGGACAATGCTTCTCGGTTTGACATTCAGGATGAACAAAACAGGTGCCCATTGTCGAACTGTCTCCGCGCGTTTCAACTGCCCTACCAGCCCACCGGCGCGAACAGCAACACTGCCGTTGTGGCGCGGGGATAAACTATACCAATCGAAATCCCGATGCCCGCGCCAATCTTCACCGCCGTTACTAAGTTCACGCTGCCGCCGAGAAGGAAAAGTTCAACGACGACGCCACCGATCTGACCAAGGATCGCGCCAGCGATAGCACCGCCTATATACCGCATCGCAATTGAAGCTTGATCGCACGTCGAATCGCCAAACGTCGCTCGAATTCTTGCCCGATTCAATTTCACCATCACGACGGCGCTGATGCAACCAAAGGCGATCCCCATTTCAAGATCCGCGCGTAGCACCCCGAGCCATACACAAAGTAAAGAGACAATCAGCAACAGAGTCCCGAGCCCAAACTTTCGTGTGCTATCCCGCGATGGCGATTCTTCTGTGGGCACCTCTGCATCACTTGTTGCGTTCGTTGGTCGACTTGAGGCGAGTAGCGAACCAGGCCGTGACACGATTGACGCTAGAGATCTTCGACGTGTCGACATGCGGCTGCTCGCGTAAAGTCTTGGTTTGTGCAGACGCTATTATAGAGTCCGGCGAACTGTTTTGCTTCAATACGATCTGGAACTAGATTGTGGTCGCTTGTTCTATCGCTCGCCGTATTGCCCATCTGATGTAGTAACCGTTCACGGGCCCTGAATTG
>JAGQPC010000312.1 GCA_020426925.1 Planctomycetales bacterium
GGTACTGGTTTCGCTCAGCTGCAGATGGACGTGATCGACGAGCAAATCGACACAGTCGGCAAAGCCATGTTAGGTATGTCGCTCGGCTGTGCACGATGCCACGATCACAAGTTCGACCCGATTTCGACGAAAGACTATTACGCCCTGGCAGGCATATTCGGCAGCACCAACAGCGTTTCACGCACCAAAGGCTGGCGTCAGGGCACCAGCTGGAACCGCGTCGAGCTGCCGGTGCTTGGCGAAGCTGAATCGACGGCGTTGAAGAACGCATACGAGCAAACTCGCGCGGACGCAGAAAGCGGCGAGCTGACTAAACGAGCAGAAAAGAAAGTATCCGAGGTCGAAGCGAAACTAAAAGAACTTCGCAACGACTCGGACAAAAACGCACAGGAAATAGCGAAGATAGAACAAATTCTGCAGTCGGCAAAGCGAGAACTCGCGAACGCTCGCAACATGAAAACGGTTCTGCCAGTGATCAGCGCCGTGCCAGTTGCGATGGCGGTTTCCGAAAAGGATAAAACCGTTGACCAAGCGGTGCTAATCCGCGGCGAGCTGAAGAATCGAGGTGACGTGGTCCCTCGAAGAATGATGACGTTTCTTGGCGAAGCAAGTGCAGACGAATTTGCAGTTTCGAAAGACCAATCGGGGCGTATGCAGTTGGCTCGGTGGCTAGTCGACGTTGACGATGGAGCTGGCAGGTTACTTGCCCGGGTAGCAGTCAATCGGATTTGGGGGCATCTGTTTGCTCGGCCACTGGTCGATTCGTCCGATAACTTCGGCACGACTGGCTCGTCTCCGTCTCATCCCGAATTGCTCGATTATCTTGCGTCGCGATTCATCCAAAACGGGTGGTCAACGAAATCACTCATTCAAGACATCGTTTCAACCCAAACGTATCAACTGGCTGCCCAAGAAGAAGCGAGCAACGCCGCAATCGATCCGGACAATCAGTGGCTGTGGCGTTATCAGCCCAAGCGGATCGACGTTGAAGTCATTCGCGATGCGATGCTGGCCATTAGCGGCAAGTTAGACCGGACTCGCGGAGGCAAAACACTTCAGCATTTGGGACTCGTTTCGCTTGGCGGCGATCACATCGTGCTGGAGGCTCCCTCTCCGTATCAGCGACGTTCGATTTACCTCCCGATTTATCGCGACACCGTTGGCCTGACCGACGACATCGACGCCTCGATGGGGATGTTCTCGACGTTTGACTTTGCAGATCCGAACTTGATGGCGGGCTCGCGATCGCAAACGGTTGTCCCCGCACAAGCTCTATTCCTGATGAATGCCGAATTCATTCACGAACAAGCTGCTGCCCTAGCAGAAGATCTGGTGAAACAAGAATCAGAATTTGAAGCCCGGCTCCAGAACGCTTATCAGCGAGTGTACGGTCGTAATCCTTCAATCGAGGAAATTGAGCAGCTTCGACAATACATTACCAATTTCGTTGCCAGTGCGACGAAGGATCCAGGCGACGAAAAACAGAAAACAGCGGAGGCGATGGCTTGGACAAGTCTGTGTCAGTCACTCTTCGGCAGCAATGAGTTCCTGTTCCTGGATTGACTTGTCCATGTTCTGGTCTGTTCGAAAAAGATCGATTTTATAAGACGCATAAAATGAGCATTTCAACTCAACACAACGGTGGATCGTCACAGTCACAAATTTGCAAATTGGGAACCTCACGGCGAGCCTGGTTGCGAAATACGGCGATGGGATTTGGTTCCGTCGCACTCGCGGGAATCGCAAATCAAGACGCTCAAGCCGGCCCACTCGCAGTTCGCCCAACTCATTTCGCACCTCGCGCAAAGCGAGTCATCTTTCTGTTCATGCAGGGCGGCCAAAGCCAAATGGATCTTTTCGATCCAAAGCCCGAACTAAACAAACGCGACGGGCAGGAGCAAAACAAAAAGAAACTGAAAGGAGCATCGTATCCGTTTCGGCGCTATGGGCGCAGTGGCATGGAAATATCCAGCCTACTTCCAAACATGGGGAAACATGCGGATCGAATGTGCTTGGTCCGATCGATGTATACGGATTCCAACAACCACTCCAACGCGATGCTCTGTTTTCACACGGGATCGCAGAATTTCGTCCGACCAAGCGTCGGCTCTTGGGTAGTGTACGGACTCGGAACTGAAAACGATTCACTGCCCGGCTTCATCACGATTCGCCCCACGCGCGGTCATGGATCGAGAGTTTACTCGAGCGCATTTCTGCCGGCGATTTACCAAGGATCAGCGTTGGGCAATAGCGGTATTGCGACAAAGAACGTGACGTTCCGCGACCTCAGCAACTCTCATCTTTCGTCCGCTCAGCAGAGCCAGCAACTTCAGTTAACGCAGTTGTTGAATAAGACTCACCAACAGCAAACTGCATCGACGCCAGAAATGGAAGGCTTAATCCAATCGTACGAATTGGCGTTCCGCATGCAGATGGAATGCCCAAAACTCTTCGACTTGTCCGACGAGCCTCAACACATTCTGGACTCGTACGGTGTCGATGAAAAATCGACAGAAGAAGTAGGCCGCATGTGTTTGCTCGCTCGACGATTCGCGGAAGCCGGAGTTCGCTACATTCAAGTGAACCATGGCGGCTGGGATCACCACGGTTCGATTGACAGCGGTATCAAGCGTGCTTGCGGCGCCATCGACCAACCAATCAGCGCATTGCTTTCCGATTTGAATCAACGAGGGCTACTTGAAGATACGCTGATCGTTTCGAGCGGCGAATTTGGTCGCACGGCAACTGCCGAAGGAGAAGGTAAGGCCGCTGGTCGTGGCCACAATGCTGCCGGATTCACCGCCTGGATGGCGGGCGGCGGAGTTCGCGGTGGAACTTGCTACGGAGCGACCGATGAACTCGGCATCAACGCCGTCGAAAACCGAGCTCACATCCACGACCTCAACGCAACGCTGCTCTATCTGCTCGGCTTGGACCACGAGCGCCTAACCTATCGTTACGCAGGCCGCGATTTCCGACTAACCGATCTCTACGGAAACGTTTTGACGGACATCGTCGCTGCCGGCGCCGGAGTCTAGACGTCTCAATCCGAAATGCGGCCACGTGTGGGCTCAGATGGACGCCGAGTGTTGTGCGGCTTGTCCTCTATTAGCGTTGTGACGCGTGCGAATCAAGTGTGACTTGAGCACGGTTCGTGGTCGCGTCTTAGCAAGATCCATTGCGGTGAACCGGCGCGTCGTCGATTGCTGTTACTCAGACGGCTGGTCGCTTGCTGTTTTGTCTTGTGAATCTCGAATCAATTCTTCCAGCATTTGTAGTCTGGCAACAGCATCGGCGTGGCTTGTCATGAATTAGGTCCCTGTCGGTGTGATATTCAAAGGAGGAGTGTCGATCACCTAGATGAAGTGTGCAATGTAATCGATTACGCTGCAAAGAAAAGCCATTTGTTTCGATTGATTTCAAACAAAGTGAAATTGCAAGCAGGCAATTTTTCTGGGCAGGTGTTTCATTTCGCACGCTAGATTCGGGAGTCTGTTGTTGCGAATTGAGAACCGGTCTTAGGCACGTGTCGCGATTCGTTAGCTTGAATGCGGCGTGCCGTTTTATGCTTCGGCGACTACGGTCACTCAGCAAGGGCCGGCCCACTGTTAATCCGGTTGTTTGGTTCGCTGCGTTTGGCCAAAATTACCGAGCGGTCACCGGTAAATTCAATCGAAAACGAGAGCTTCGTATGAGACGTATCGCGCTTGGACTCTTGGCAACTTTGTTCGTGGGCACGTGTGCGGTTTCAGCACAGCAGGATGCTCGCACGAACTTTGTGTTCTTCTTGGTTGACGATTTGGGTTGGGCCGATCTCGGCTGCTTTGGCAGTTCATTCTACGAAACGCCGAACATCGACTCGCTGGCCGCAAGCGGCATGCGGTTCACGAACGCTTACGCCGCGTGCCCAGTTTGTTCGCCGACTCGAGCCAGCATCATGACGGGGCGACACCCGGTGAGAGTCGACATTACGGATTGGATTCCTGGGTCACGGCGGACGAAAGAAAACGGAGCCAAGCTTCAGCACGTTCACGACCGCGACAACCTGGCTCTCGAAGAAGTGACAATCGCGGAAGTACTCCAAGAACACAACTATCAGACGTTTTTTGCCGGCAAGTGGCATTTAGGCGATCGAGGTCACTGGCCGACGGATCAGGGCTTCGACTGCAATATTGGCGGGAACTCAAAAGGATCTCCGCCTGGCGGATATTACGCACCATGGACGAACCCGACTTTGAAAGCCAATGCTGACGATGAATATCTAACCGAACGTCTTACTCAGGAGTCGATCGACTTTCTGAAGTCCCGGAACAGCGATCAACCGTTTCTGCTTTATTTGTCGTACTACAACGTTCACTCGCCGATCACGCCATACAAAAAAAGAATTTCCCAGTTCCAAGAAAAGCTTGCCAGATCACGATTCCAGGAAGCCAAGCCAATCGTCGAGCACGAAGGCGTGTCGCGAGCTCGGCAAGACAACGCTGCTTATGCTTCGATGGTCGCTGCCGTCGATGACAGCGTGGGCGCAGTTCTTGGCACGCTTGACGAGCTAAAGCTAACTGACAACACGGTGGTCGTTTTCTTCTCAGACAATGGCGGACTCTGTACGCTCGGTCGAGTCGGACCGACCAGCAACTTACCTCTGCGCAGCGGCAAAGGTTGGCTCTATGAAGGCGGAGTGCGCGAGCCGACGATCATTCGAGCGCCCGGCGTAACGTTCGGCGGTTCCGTGTGCGATACTCCGATCGTCAGTATGGACTTCTTTCCAACAATGCTTGAGCTTGCCGGGATTTCATCCAGGCCCGACCTCCACGTAGATGGCAAAAACATCGTGCCGCTACTTCGGCAGCAATCGCCGGGAACGTTGTTCAACCGTGAATTTTATTGGCATTATCCGCATTATCATGGCTCGACATGGACGCCAGGAGCATCGGTTCGTTCCGGCTCGTGGAAGTTGATCGAGTTTTACCATTGGGACAAAGTCGAACTCTACAACCTATCCGATGATCCCGGCGAACAGCGGAATCTCGCAAAATCGAACCCCGGAAAGACAGCGGAATTAAGGCAGAAACTCCGCGACTGGCAGGGGGCCCTAAATGCCAAAATGCCCACTCCAATCGAATAATCGAGGGTAACCGTTTGGGCCGGATAATCCAGTCAGTTCGCGTCATTCGTTAAAACGGTACATTTCCAGTTTTCGTATGGAAATGCGCGTCGGTTCACGTAGTAGCCACATAGCTTGTCGTATTTTTCCACAGCAAGCTAACGAGCAATCGTCCTCACGCAACCGCTGCAGGGAACCGATGTCTGCCCCAACCGTAAAAGATTCGCCATTCGATTACGACGAATTGTTGGCCCGATGCGCAGGCCAGCCAGCCCTGGTGAAGCGAGCACTTTCTACGTTCCAGGGAACTTTGAGCGAAGATCTTCTGCACCTGCAACACGCGTGCGAAACGAATGATGTTGAAGAAGTACAGCGGCTCGCGCACCGGATTAAGGGCGCGAGCGCAAACGCGTCGGCCAAGCTTCTACACAAAGCCGGTTTAGAACTGGAGCTGTGCTGTAAATTCGATCCTGCGAGTATCACTCGAATGCTTCAACGTGTGCAGTGTGAAGCCGAGAACCTCACAAACTATCTGGCCTCACAGTCGCTCGTTTAATCGACGAAAGTCAAATCACCGCGAACGCAAATGTCTGGACGAAAATACCGAATACTCGCAGTCGATGACCACGCGGCGAATCTAGAGATTCTGTCCGGAATCCTGCATCCTGAATACGAAGTCCGCACAGCGTCGGCCGGTCAAGAAGCGATTGAGCTGGCGAAGTCATTCCGTCCGGACATCATGTTGTTGGATGTGATGATGCCGGAGATGGACGGCTACCAAGTTACTCGGCAAATGCGTTCCGATCCGCACTTGCGAAGTTGCAAGATCTTAATGCTGACAGCCAAGTCGGCCACGTCCGATCGCCTTCACGGATTTGATGCTGGTGCGGACGACTACCTGACCAAGCCGTTTGACTCGGCAGAACTGCTGGCGAAAGTGCGAGTCTTTCTCAGGCTGAAATCAGTCGAAGAAGTCGACCAAATGAAAGCCGAATTGTTGAAACTGCTGAACCACGAAACGCGAACTCCACTGAACGGAATCATCGGCCCGGCCGAAATGCTGCTGGACGGGGAAGACTTGACCGAAGAAGAACGGCAGATGTGGGTCGGAATGATCTATACGAACTCGAAGAACCTGCTGAGCTTCATTCAAAAAGCCACGTTGCTGAACGCACTCTCATCCGGCTGTCACCCGCTTAACATCAGCGTCGTTTCGATCCACCAAATTCTTGAACACCAGATTTCGCAGTTGGGCCTTGAGCACAAGATTACTTTCGATTGTGACGAAACGGTCAGCGGTCAGGTTGATTCGTCAGACTTCTCCAGCGCGATTGGCACGTTCCTTACATTTGCGTGCGAGCAAAACTCGGCCGATGAATCTCGCGTCGCCGTGCGGTTGATACACTGCGAAGACGCAGTCAGATTGTCGATTGATTTTGCAGCGGAACTATCGCCAGACGTGATAGACTCGCTATTTGATGGCTTGGGCTATACAGATGCCTTCCAGCATCACCGAGACCAACTGGCCATAGAGCTGGCAATCGCACACAAGATTTTGGAATTGCACGGATTCGTCGTCACGCTCTCCAGCTGCGATCATCGGACTCGACTTTCTGTTCAGATCCCGCTCATCGACGACCACAACGACGTTGGCGTCTTGCCGCAGCACGCTGTTTGCTGAATTGCCTGAAGCTGAATCGCTGGCTCACGTCTTGCCGCTGAACGCCTTCGCGTTAAGCTGAATGGTTTATCTTCAGGCGAAACGTTACGCGACAAAGGCAACTCGCTTCATGGACCAGGCAAGCTTTAGTGAAATTGACGCAGCGTTTTCTGCGGGCGGAATTGAGTCAGTATTGGATGCTCTAGAGAATCGCCTTCGTGATGAACGAAAGTTTCACGAACTGTTTGAATGTCTCAAGATGCGAGTTCGTCACTCGCTGAACCTGCCTTTGCTCTACAGCGACGCTGGGGACGATCTTGAAGCTGACACGCAGGACGCGTTGGAACAAGGATTGATTGACGCTTGCCGGACGGTCGGAACACTGCTGCTCGACAATGGCCAGATCCGAGAGGGTTGGACTTACCTCCGTCCGGTCGGAGACAGAAAGTTGATTCACGAACGCTTGAAAACCATACAGATAACCGAAGACAACGTTGATCAGGTGATTGAGGTGTGCTTGCACGAATCGGTCGATTTGGAAAAAGGATTTCAACTGCTGCTTGAACATTACGGAACGTGCAATTCGATTACAACGTTCGAATCGTCGATGTACGGACACCCTCGCATCGAGCGTTGTATTGGCGCCAAACTGCTCGTCGAGCACGTCCATGCCGAGTTGCTCGAAAACATTCTCGGGCACATCGAACGAGAAGAAAACAAGCGGCCCGATACGAAGACAATCGCTGAGCTGTTGGACGGCCGCAACTGGCTGACCGCGGACGGTGCTTATCACATTGACGTTACGCACTTGTCGTCGGTCGTTCGAATTGGCCGCGACGTCACGGACTCGGCCGCGTTAGAGAAGGCACTCGATTTGACACACTACGGGCAGCGGCTCGGCGACCAGTTACAGTATCCTGGCGACGCCCCATTTGAAAATCACTACAAGAGCCATGCAACCTATTTTCGTGCCCTGCTAGGACAAAGCGTGGACGAGGGGTTGGCATATTTTCGCGAGCAAGCAGAACGTTGCTCGCCCCACGAGGAAACGACGGCAGCGATCGAGATTTACATCGACTTGCTTCATCGAATTGGACGCACAACGGAAGCGATCGACGCCATGACTCGTTTAATCCCAAGTGGCATGCAGACGACCGGACAGGCTCCAAGCCTGTTGAGCCTGTGTGAGGCCGCCGATAACTACGACAGCATTCGGGCTCAGTGCCGAGAAAACGGTGATCTGCTAGGCTACGCGATGGGGGTTGTGAAAGCTAGCTCCGGCAAACGGTAGGTCGTGTCGCGCGCACGATGGCTGCGGATTCGCGGTTTACCGTGTTTTTAGCTGCGATTGCTGGAAACTCAATGCCGACCTATACTTATGGCGAGCTCGCACGCACGAACCTGCCGACGAGTGCGTGCTCACTTCCGTTTCACCGCCCATCAAATGCGTCTAGCCGCGGATGCGGATGGTCGAAGGGCCCACGATCGTGGTGCTCAAACGAGGCGTCGATTGCCAGATGCCCTTGCCCGCCTATTCACCAATTGGCCACAACTACGTACGAACAATGTCGAACCTAACAACCGCCACGACGCCACCGCTATTCGTTGGAGTTGACGTTGGTGGCACAAATATCAAGTTTGGCTTGGTCGATGATGTAGGCAAGCCCTTAGCCAAACACCACATACCCACGCAGCAAGAAAAAGGTCCCGAGGACGCGATGCAGCGGTGTACCGATGTGATGCACCGTCTAGTGGCTGACGCAGGTTTTGATTTTGCGGAGGTCGCGGCAGTCGGTTTGGCAACTCCAGGAACGATGGACCTGGACAACGGCATCCTGTTGCAGCCTCACAACCTGCCAGAGTGGTGGGAATTTCCCATCCGCGATTGCCTACGCAAGCTATGCAAAAAGCCAGTTGAATTTGCAAACGACGCCAACGCGGCTGCATTTGGTGAGTACTGGATCGGCAGCGGTGCCGATTACGCCAGCATTGCACTGTTTACTTTGGGCACTGGTGTCGGCGGCGGCGTCATCGTTGGCGACATGACGCTTGTGGGGGAACACAGCGCAGGCAGCGAACTTGGGCATACCGTCATCGACTACAACTCAACAGCGCGTTTGTGCGGATGCGGACAACGCGGGCATCTCGAAGCC
>JAGQPC010000313.1 GCA_020426925.1 Planctomycetales bacterium
AGACAACGAACCTGGCTTGGGCGGCGTAACGATCTACGTCGATCAAAATTCGAACGGCCAGCTGGATGATGGTGAACCCGCAACGGTTTCCGCAGACGACACTGGCGAGTACTCCTTCGACGACCTCGCACCTGGGCGATACACAGTAAGCGAAGTTGTTCCGGACGATTATCGGCAAACGTTCCCGTGGGAAATCGCGATCGATCCGCTTCCTGGCTTCCCGATCGTACCGTTTGTGGGCCGATCGCACTTCGTCGCTCTAGAGCCTGGCCAACAGCTGCACAACTTGGACTTCGGCAACCAACCGATCGAACCAGGTTTCATCGCCGGAACGAAATGGCACGATGTCAACGGAAACTCTCAGCGTGACGACAACGAACCCGGTTTGTCCGGAGTAACGATTTATCTCGATTTGAACTTCAATGGCCAGCTGGACGAAAACGAGCCATCGGCTGTGACCGACGAGTCTGGTTCTTACACGCTCACGGCGCCCGAACCAGGGACCGTCTCAGTGCGGGAAGTCGTGCCTGACGGGTACGTTCAAACCTTTCCGCCGCCGATCTTTTGGCTTGAAGAGCCGCTGTTCGATCCTGCTGACGACCCGATTCCGGTCGAACCTGATTGGCCGATAGGCGGTCCGGTTGAAATCGGTCCCGATGGCGAACTCGTCCTTTGGCCAATCGACCCACTACCGCCGTTTCCGTTCCCTGACGGCCAAGCACACTTTGTTGCTGTGATTCCTGGCGAAACCGTTTCCGGAATCGATTTCGGCAATCAGGAGCTCGTGCCGGGATCAGTGTCTGGAACGAAATGGTTGGACGCCAACGGAAACAGCCAGCGTGACGAAGGAGAAGCGGGACTAGCGGGCGTCACGGTTTATGCAGACCTCAACTTCAACGGAATGTTGGATGAATCCGAACCTTCCACTGTGACCGACGAATCTGGGCGGTATACGTTGGAAGGGCTCGATCCGGGAAGCGCATGGATTCGAGAAGTCGTGCCGGAAGGTTTTATGCAAACGTTCCCCGCATCGTTTATTCTATTCGATCCACTGCCAGAACTCGATGTTGAGTTCCCGTTCCCAGACATTTTCGCGCCGCCATTCCCTGGCGAATTTCCCGAAGCTCACTACGTCAATGTGCTGCCCGGTGGTAACGTCGACGGCATCGATTTTGGAAATCAAAAAGTCGAGCCGCCGGGAACGATCCAAGGCGTCAAGTGGGAGGATGTCAATGGCGATGGAGTTCGACAAGACGACGAACCAGGCATCGCTGGCGTTACGGTTTTCGCGGATCTCAACTTAAACGGCGAACTCGATCGCGGCGAGCCGACTGCGATCACGCATCGTGACAATCCAGACACCGATTTTGATGAGGCTGGACAGTACACGCTGTCGACGCCTGCGGGCAGTACTCTGGTAATGGAAATTGTTCCTCGCGGTTATCAGCAAATCTTCCCGAGCCCATTCCGGCGCATAGCTCATCCGTACAATCTGGGCCATGTTGTGAATGTTGTGTCAGGTGGTGAAGTTGCAGAAATCAACTTTGGCAACCAACGCACTGAAGAGCCACTCGGTTCGATCTCTGGAACGAAATGGATCGACTTCAACGCAAACGGAATCCGCGAAGCCGACGAACGAGGCGACGCGAATGTGACGATTTATCTGGATCTCAACGGCAATGGCATTTTCGACCGCGGTGAACCGTCGACGTTGACACAAGGTGATGATCCGTCAACTCGCGCCGACGAAACTGGAAACTACCAGTTCACCGGCTTGGCTGCAGGAGACTACATCGTTCGAGAGGACTTGCCATTCGGATTCGCACAGTCGTTCCCGAACAACGATATCCGCTTTGATTCACAAACCGAGCGACTGTCGAAAGGACTTGCGACCGCATTTACTTTGTCAGATGTCGTAGCGACTGTGTCTGCAGACGGGTTGCTAGACGTGACGCTCGATTTTGACGTGACGTGGCCGAATGGTTGTGGATCGCTAATCGACGAGGGAACCGACGTTCACTTCGACGGAAACATGGTTCATGTGCTCATGACGGGAGCGGTATTCGATGGCGTTTGCACACAAGCATTCGTCACCGCCACGCAGTCGTTTACGGTTCACGACGTGAAACCGGGCGGATACGGTGTCATGGCCATCTTCATGGAACATTTGACGGATGGCGATCAAATCGAATCGTTCGTCTTGGAAGGAAAGTTCGACACGGGCGGCGGCGATGGATCTCATCGTGTGCGGTTGGCTGATGGGCAAAACATCGGTGGCCTCGATTTTGGGAACTTCCCCGTTCCAATCCCACCGCCGATTCCATTCGACGCCAATGGGGACGGAACAGTTGACGACGCTGATATCGATATCGTTGCCGGAGCAATGAATGGACTGGAAGGCGGGCGAGGATTCGATTTCACCAACGATGGAGTCACCGATCGAGACGACATCGACCACTTGGTCAACGAGGTCTTGCACTCGGTTTATGGAGACTCGAACTTAGACGGTGTGTTCGATTCGTCCGACTTAGTCAAAGTGTTCCAAGCTGCCGAATACGAAGACGGGATTGACGGGAACTCGACGTGGGCAGAAGGCGATTGGAACGGAGACGGCGACTTCAACACGCAAGATCTAGTGTTCGTTTTCCAAAAAGCACAGTACAGCCGAGCTGTCGGTGCGATCGACGCGAGCATTGCTGATCGGATTTGGTCCGTCGACAAACAGAACAAAAAAGGACGTGAAGCCTTTCTCGCGTAAGACGCAAATCACGCCAGGTCGTTGTTTTGCCGTTTCGCTTCGTAAACGGCAATCGCGACTGCGTTAGAAAGGTTTAGGCTGCGAACGTTTTCGGACTGAGGAATCCGCACGGCCGATTCGGCGTCTGCGATTAGAGTTGGCGGCAGGCCGTTTGTCTCGCTGCCAAACACCAGAAAGTCGCCGGGCGAATAGTCGACATCAACGTACGAACGCTCGGCAGTTTTCGTGAAGTACCACAGTCGGGCTTCCTTGTGTTGTTCGGCAAACTGGGCCCAGCTATCGACAATCTCCAGATCTAAATGGGGCCAGTAGTCCAATCCCGCTCGCCGCATTCGCTGATCGTCGACACGAAAACCAAGAGGACGAATGAGCCACAGCTTTGCACCAACGGCGACACACGTACGACCGATGTTCCCTGTGTTTTGCGGTATTTCGGGCTGATGCAACACAACGTTCATTTGTCTTGTTCATTGTTGCCGCGAAGAATTGCTTGCCGGCGCTGACGCAATCTTTCCAGCAGCCCGCGACGCGACGCATCTTCTGCTTCGCCTTGTTGTTGCTCTCGGTCAGGCGGCGTCTGATTAAATAGTGCCCGATCAGCTTTGCGTTGGTCTCGCAATTCCTTGACTCCATTCAAGATGTCGCTGATCGAATATTCGTCGAGTGCACCGGAGGTTGAAATCTTCCCGAATACTCTGGCGATATGCGATTGCATGTCAAACTGCACTTCAGGTTCGTCGAGCGTGCCGCGAATCGGAACGTGGAATGTTTCGATCCCAATCGCCTGGGCTAACTTTCCACCGCCAAGCAAATGATAAGGGACCGGAATCGATGCTTCCAAGTCTAGGCTCTTATCGAATCGAACGACTCCATGGGTCTCGACGACTAATTCATCTGAAATCTCTGGCAGTCCAAACTTCAATCCTTTGTGCGTGACAACTCCATTGTTAACCGCGAACTCGAGACGAGAATCATCTGCAAGTCGCACTTTTGTGGGAATGTCTTTTTGAGTCAGCGAAGCCACTAGCTGCGTAACCTGCTGACCGACACCTTCTCGGACACCGACGTTGACCGCGTGAATGGTGATCACACCCGACGCCTTAGCATCTTGGACATTTCCTAAAGGAAGTGAGCACTGATCCAATTCGAGTGAAACCGCGCCATCCGTCCACGCGGTGTTCGCAACGATCGGGGCCACGTATTTCATCAGCGAGCGACACATTTCAGGGCTGAGGGTTGCATGGTCCAGCGGTTTACCGGGCGGAATGACCAGCAGCTCGTATCCTTCGTGCCGTTGGAAATCTGCCGTGATGTTTACTTTGTTCGCGACGACGTCTGGCTCATTACTGTCGTCAGTGATCGTTTGAATGGTCGCATCGGTGATTGTGACTCGGACGGAGATATCGCCGCCGCCTGAGCTCGGTTTTTCTATCGGAGCTTGCGGCGCGGCCTCGGCCCATGCGTCGATATTAATCGTCAGTGTAGGATTGACGATTTCGATCTCACCGAGTTTCGAGAAATTGGTGATGATTTGCAGCAGCGTTTTTTCGTTGCTCGCACCTTTTGCTTCGATTGTCCAGCGACCTTCGGCATCTTTGACAGTGATGCCTCTTGCGTCGAGCGGAGAAAACCAGCCGATCGATGCACGGTCACATGATGCATGGAACTCGTCAGGCAACGCTTGTGCCAAAAGGATGTTGCGCAGTCCCGTATGCGATACGATTGTCGGCAGCAGAATCACAAACAGCGCGAATCCGATCCCACAAACGGTAATGTTTTTTCCGATTCGTCTTTGTGGCGTTTGTTCTTCCGCGTTATCCGCTTCCAGATTATCCATTGCGTTCCTCGTGGAATACTGCGATCGAAGCGGTAAATCCATGTACGAAATTTTCGCCCGCAATCGGTCCGATTTCTCCTTGCGCGAAAAAACCGGCGATTGGAATGTCACCTAGGTTTCTGTTCACTGCGGTCGTGTCATGGCTTTCCACCGAAAACATCCGACTTCCTCGCCCGTTACATGTAAACAACAGGGCCGCCGCTGCATCGCCAAACTGTTTTTGATGCGATTGCAAACGTTGTGTTAAATCTAGGTCAGCGGAAGTTTCGTCTCTGACATGAAATTGTACGGTCTGTCCGATTCGCACGTAATTTCCAATCGCTACAACTTTTTGTTCCGCGTCGGTTCCGATGACGTTTCGAACTAGAAAGTCGCCCGTTTCAAAACTATCGCGGTACTCGCTGGTCACGATTCCCAAATGCAACTGTCGCTGGACGAGCAGTTTTTCTTTGTTCGGCAGTTCGTTGTACAACTCGACGAGTTGATCGTATGCGGGTCGCCCACCAAGTTCAACGATGATGTTTCTTTCGGCTTTCGTGATCACCATCGGCTTACCGATCGGGCGGCAGCCCTGCGACACCACCGAGTTCAGCGCCACGCCTCCATCAAACAGCACCCCAACGCATCCGCCAGAATGGAGCGAATCGTTGCAGATCAGCCGGTTCTCGCCTTCCATCGTGCCGCCGCTTGCGACGCCGCCCATGATTCGCAGTCCCGGTCGATCATCCTTCAAACGTTCGAGTAGATAATCCGTAGGAAAGCTAAATGGCTCCGGCAACAAGACCACATCGGCATTATTGGGCCAGTCGTCGACATCGTCGGGCCAGCCCAAGATCGTGCCACCGTCGGCCGTATTTTCGAACGACAAATGAAACGGATGCAACCGCGTGTTTGGCAGCACCGCAGACCAGATCGATAACGCGGGTTCCATTTCAACTTCGCGGTTCTTGCCCACCAGAGATTCCGCCGTACAACCAAGCAGCACATTACACCCTATTTGGTCCCGGAGCTGGCTATGAATGGACTCAAATCCGTCGGCATCAAATCCTGATGTGAATACGAAAGTCAAATCGGGATTTTGGTCGAGCTGTGATCGGATATCGGCGATGGCATTCCTACATGCGACGTCTACATCCGGTTCAACGACAAGTGCAGAGGCAAATTGATTTTGCTGAGAATTCATGCGGCGGTGCTACAAAAAAGGTTACGCAAGATTTTCCAATACATGCTATGAGAACAATGGCCTGTTTTGGTCACGAAATGGGATAAACGCAAACTTCGCGGCATGTTCGTAGAGTTGCTGTCGGCTGACGACATGCCCAGTGAGCAAACCTACAGCGCCGACGTCCTGCTTGGAGTTGTCGACGCCAAAAACGATGTCGTCCGCTTTGCCCAACTCCGTTCCCGCCCGAACAAGGTCTGCGATCGCTGGCGGAAGTGGAAATGTGGCCGTGCGCGATTTACCTGACAATTGTTGGCCAAATATCACGATCCAGGCGAAAGCGATCATGCCGGTTGCGTGCTCCTCGATACCACCCTCGACGCCAACATAAAAGTCATGATTGGATTCGGCCTCTCGAGCTCGTCTGGCTCGATTCATTGCGCCTTGTAGGGTTTCATGGTCGGACATCGGTTGGTCAGGAACTCCAGACGAAACGCTGATGGTCGACATAATCGGTGATGTACCGAACATTGCTAAGTACGCGGATTCAATCGCACCCGCTTTGACCGGGTTTTGTGATGCCACCAGAATACGGGGATTCGTCGATTTCTCATCCATGACCTGAACTGCCTTGTGTAGTGTTGCGTAATGATTTGAAACGTTCCAACACGGACCACCACTATCGTCCATAAATTCTGTGTTAAATCTACACAGGGTTATGTGATGGAATCTTGTAAGATTACGAATTTCCAGTAACCTTCAAGATTACTGACCAAAGTCATCGGAACCCGCTACGCATACGCCGACGCGCCCGTTCCAATGGATTCGGGGCAACTATGCCTTTGCTTTTCAAAACAGCCATACTCTTGGCAGGGCTCTCGTTCGCATTGATGCCGATCGTGTCAACTGCTGCGCAGGATAAAAACCTGATCGAGTCATTAGACGATGGCCAACCAACGGAAGGGTTTGTTGGAGAAGCTCCAGAAACTTCCGACGCCACAATCGACATCGAACCTGATGTCCGGAGTCTCATTCATGAACCGTCTTTGAACGGTGCAGATGACGGTTCCGATCCGATTCGAGGCGACTTCGACCATGACGGCGTCCTGGATATCCACAAGGATCTTCCGATTCTGGAGAAACACGTGATCCAGAAAAGCCAAGATCTGAAATACGATCTGAACTTTGATGGCAAAGTAAACGATGCCGACATGATCTACTGGAACGAAAAACTCGCTGGCCTCCTCGTGGGCGACGTGAATGACGATGACAAGGTTACAACGACGGACATTAACTTGATGTTTCGCTCGCCCAAATACAACACGGCACAACCGGCTGACGTGCGAGACGGCGACTTCAACGGCGATGGCATCTTCAACGAACGGGATATGGCTCTGATCCACGCCAGCGGCAACTATGAACGCAAACCTGCTGCGCGGAATCGCAGTTCCGCTGTGGCCGAACCGATCGCGCTAAGCCTCCTCGGCATCGTGATGGTTTTCACTCTGCTCGCGTACACGGCGTTCCAAGGTTACCGCAAACAAACCTTGGACTCTGCCACTCCGTGAAGCGTTCTGCTTGCCGCAAGTATCTTGTCTTCCCGCACGCGTTCAGCGATTGACGCTGAGCAGTCCGGATTGGATCGCGTTGACGCACTGACTCGGAGGGGATTCGGCATCAACCTGTCAGCGAATCACTGCCAGTGATACGTGGGGAGCTACGAACTAGTGCGCTCCGACACGCACGCTATCATGCAGAAAATTCTAAGTAGCTAGTTACAGTCAGGAACCTGCGGACGTCCTCGCGGCCCTGAAGAAACTCAGCGCGGTTGCGCCACACGGTCGCTGTAAGCGAGCGACACGCGCACCGGGTCACGAGAGACCCAAGCGTCTTCCGCTGCGCGAACCTTGGCTACCGTAGCCTCGAGGTTGAACGGCGGTCGAATAGAGATTGTTGCTGACAGGGTTTCGCTCCAAGTTGGCGAAATAAATCGGCGTCCGGCCACGCGTCAGAGGCGGGCCGGACGCTGATTGGGAATTCACTCAAGCATCGCAGTCGCAAGCGGTCGAGCACGCTGCAGCCGTCTCCTCATTCTCCAGGGGTGGAACAGCCGGGAAGTCAATGTCGGTCTCGGCGAGATTGTTGAAGAAGTTCGTGAAGACGTTCAGCGCAACGTGCGCCACAACCTCACTGACAGCCTCGTCGCTGAAACCAGCAGCGCGAAAAGCTCCAAGTTCGTCGTCGTCAACACGACCACGTTCCTGCAGGACCGCGTTGGTGAAGCGAACCAGCGCGTGGTTGGTGTCATTTGAAACGTCACCCTGTCGGGCTGCGATGATCTGCTCGGACGAAAGACTGGCCATTTTGCCGATGGTGCAGTGGGCGGCAAGGCAATACCCGCAGCCGTTTGCTTCGGCGACCGCTATCGCAACAACCTCTCGCTGCTGAGCGCTGAGGCCACCTCCGTCGGCAAGCGCGCCGGAGAATTCGAGATAGCCGCGAAGTGCCGCGGTCGAGTTGCCAAGCACGCGCACCAGATTCGGCACACGGCCGAGTTTCTGCTCGACGGCGGAGAAGAGTTCCGCCTGTTGGGAGGTAGCCTGGTCGTTGGTGATTTGGGGGAGTCGGGACATTTCGATTGCTCCTTCTGAAGGGTGCGAGGATGTGGTTGGTAAACAAGAATCAAGTTGCGGTCGCCATCAGCAGTTCCCGGTGAGCTGATTTCTTGTCGAGTTGGGTTGGCTAATTGGTAAGGTCGAGTCGGCCTGGGTGATCGCCAAGTCAGATTGCTCTTAGTTTTTGTTGTTGGGCGACAGCGAATCGGTGGTTTTCGTGGAAACTCTGGGCTCCGTCGGCGGGGAATCGCGTCTCGGCGCGTACGTTGATCGCAGAAGATCAGATTCGAATGACTTGTGGGGGCCAGCTGCCGATCGCTGGCGGTTTAGATTCGTGGGTGGAACAGCGGGATGCTTGCGGCTCGGCGGGATGCGAGCGTCGGCGGTGGGAGGTTCATGGCTAG
>JAGQPC010000314.1 GCA_020426925.1 Planctomycetales bacterium
AGGCGTCCTTCTCGATGTAGATGTCTCGCTGAGGAATGTAGGCTTCTGGCTGATAGTAGTCGTAGTAGCTGACGAAGTAATTGACTGAGTTTCGCGGGAAGAATTCTTTGAATTCGGAATAGAGCTGGGCGGCGAGCGTTTTGTTGTGCGAGATGACCAGCGTCGGGCGATTGAGTTGTTGGATCACGTTGGCCATCGTGAACGTTTTGCCTGATCCAGTTACTCCTTTCAGCACCATCTCCGGCTCGCCGGATCGGAGCCCATCAACCAAGCTCTTAATTGCCGTCGGTTGATCGCCGGCGGGCTCAAACGAAGATTGCAAATCAAAGGGCATCAGCTTCTCGTGGAAAGGTTTCGTTTTGCTGGGCAAGCGTTCGCGTCCGGTAGTAGCGGCTTGCCTTTTTCGTATTAAGCCACAACAAAGTCAATCCAATTTGACATTTCTAGGCTTCGTTGAACTACTGCGTTATAGTGAAGAGCTCCACGATCGCGTCAACACCTATCGAACACGCTAGATTGTCGGAGTACGACTGAGTCAGTATTGATCTAGTAAGTCTCGCGATTCAACGTCAGTTTTGTCAATGAATACAATGGTATCTCATTCATGTTTGTGAAATCGAATTGTGCCGGTTCTGCTGCCGCGTTATTGATCTGTGTCAGTCCGTTTACTGGTTTTAGCGGTAGCGCAAACGCAAGTCTTGTTCTCAGCGGACTAATCGGTAGCGATCTAACTGACGTTGGTGACGATGGTGTTGAGCTATCCTATAACCCGCCAACAACTCTCGGTGGTTTCGATGCTGTTTTTTCATCGTCGGAAGAGCCTGGGTTTGAAGGAGGAGAATTCGCATTCAATGTTTTTGACAATAAAGTCGGAGGCGGAAATGATACGTGGTGCTGCGGAGATCTCGGAGTCTTCCCAGACGAACCGCTTTGGGTCCAAGCTGATTTCACCAACAGTATCGCGGCACCTGGCCCAGTTACCTTGACCGCCTTTACATTGACATCGGGCAATGACATTCCGGGCAGGGATCCGCTAGTTTGGGAGATTCAAGGATCCAACAACGGCGTGAATTTCACGACGATCTTTCGCCAAGACAGTCCTACGAGCGTTTGGACAGAACGGAATCAGACGGTAAAGTTTTCTCCTACGAATCCCGCCGGGCAAGAAGATCCGTTTTTGACGAACGAATCGTTTAACGTGATTCGCTTTGCTGTCGAACAAACCTCCCTCCCAGCAGGTGCGTCGTTCAAATTAAACGAGATTGAACTGTTTGGAACTACAGCAATTCCAGAGCCATCAGCGGCGACGACGCTTGGATTGATTTGCGTCCTTATCGCGATTGTCCTGCCGTGCAGGAAGCTTGCCGGTTGTTGGGTGGGCACGACAGATTCAAGGTAGGCTCGGAACGAGCGGCAAATTCGTGTTACGTTGGCAGTTCGGCTGCCGCCGCGCTGTTCCGGCAGGGTTGAGTTCAGTGGCGTGCATGCCGGAACTGCGCGGCGTCACGCTGCACTGTCTGGCTAGATTTTTCTTGCCGCTTGTTCCGAGCCTACGTGCGTAACGCAGCCACGAAACACGCCGAGCCGACGTTCGCACTACCTATTGCGTTCCCTGTGTCGGCAAAACGATTGCAGCGTTCTCTTGGAAGCTGGCCGTTCCCGCTTGCCCGTCGATCGAATACTCAATGACCAGCGTTTTTTGAACTCCCGGTGCGGGGTCGCCGCCGAACGCTTGGTTAAAGCTTGGGCTTGGCAAGGTGACGATGGGCAGCTTCCCGACTGAGTCCTTTACGACTTTCGTGACGTCTTTTTGCTGCTCACCGGCGCCGTACGTTGCCTTGGAAATTTCGATGTTTGCGGTGCGGAAACCGCCATCGCGCAATATCTGTTCGAGATTAGGGATGTCGTTACCAATCTTGGAGATGATCACTTGGACTGCGTCTTTCGCATCCGCTGCGACGGATTCATTTTTGGTGGCTTCGATTGCAACGGCCAGGGAGTCGAGGCTGGCATGAATCTTAAGAACTGAAATCGCAAGCTGTCGTTCCTCGTCGCGACCGGCAACTTCCAGCGCGTTGCGACACATGTCCGCTCGCTGTGCCATCGGAATCTTCATTTGGCGAGCGATACGCAGGTAACCTCTCAACGCACGCACATCGTATTTGGATCTCGCGATCGGTTTCGCTAATTCAAGCAACACAGGCGCAGCGTCTGGAGTCATCCATCTGCCCAAAGCTTGGCTTGCGGCGTCTCGCAGTTTTGAGTCTTGATCTGGACCGGCTTTCTTGCCAACCGTTTGCAAAGCTGTCGCTCCACCGACTTGACCAAGGATTTCAATTAACGCGCACTGCGCGTCGATCGAAGCAGTGGATAAGCTGCTGGATAGTTCTGCCGCACAGGCTTCTCGATCTGGCATGCGGACGGCTGCTGTGAGCAGAGCCTTATGTGCCGCGGTTTGATCTCGATCGTTCGCAACAACGCGGTCAATCAAGATCGACAATTCGCCTGGAGTAACCGTTGTACCTAATGCAGCGAGTGCCGCTTCGCGTATGGATTGACTCGAAGCAGCCATCATCGCCGTCAGCTTCTCCGTCGCGTGAATTCGACGAGCACCGATTGCGCGGAGCAGCGCCAGGCGAGTTGCGTCTGTGGCGGCGTCGAGTCGACTGACGATTTCGTCATCGACCGACGGGTCCGGCAGTGTCGTTAACGCTGCCGCCGCGGCCTCTGCGACCGCCGTTTCTGAATCGGCTGTTGCATTCAGAATCGTTTCGAGACATGACTTGTCGCCGATCCGACCGAGCACGTCCATAACGCTGGCTCGAATTGATGTCGATCCGGCCGATGCGACTTTCAGAATCGTCGGCAAAACTGACGATGGTTCACGATCGGCAAGCGAAGTCACGATCAAACTCTGACGCGACTCATCGACCGTGTCGAGAGCCGCCACGAGTGCATCGGTTACGTCTTGGTCTTCCGACAGTTCGCGTGCTGTGTGCAAGCCAAGCTGAAAATGATCGTGGTCGCTATTGTTGAGCTCCGCCGTTAACAATGGAATCGATTTTCGCGTGACGATCACACCGCGGATGCCTTCCAATTGCCTCTGTTTCGGAACGTCTGCTTTGGAGACCGAGTCGTAAGCCTGAGCGGCACCTTCAGCATCGGACAGTTCCGCAAGTTGTTCTGCGATCAGGATCAGGCCTTCTGCCGCGGATGCTCGCGCCTCCGCACTATCGTTTTTCAGAAGGGCCAGCAGGTGAAGACGAGCGTCAATGTTCGCAATGCGCCCAAGTGCGACTGCCGCGGCGTCTTGAACGTCGTGATCAGCGACTGTTAACAGCTGCGCGAGTTTTTCGACTGCTTCGGTGTCGCGTTTCAGTCCCACCGAATTGATGACTCCGACAAGACTTCGACCTTCTGTAGTATCCAGGCCGGCTCGAAGTGCCGTTGTCGCCGCTCGATCAGGAATTGCTTCTAATGCCGTGCGGGCCCACGAAGTTAGTTCAGCATCCGGAAGAAGTTTCGCCAGTTCCGGCACCGCGTTCTCCGTTCCATGCACAGCCAGATGCTTACAAGTGATCGCCTTTTCCGATTTCGGAGCATCCGACGCCAAGATCGCGATCAGTTCAGCTTCACTGAGTTTCGTGTTTTGTGCCACGACGCGATCGGCCGCGATGGCAACTGCAAACGTTCCTATCAACGCGACGATGAAATGTTTTGTTCGCATGATGGCTCCAATAAAAACGACGCCGGATTTGACTCGTAGGCAATATCATACACAACTTGAAAGTGCTCGTGACCAGGCTTGGCACAGGCATACCGCCGCCGATTCGGAATATCCGTTGGAGTACAGCCTTTAGGCGTTTTTCGGCTGACATCGTGTTGTTGCTAATAGAAGGCTAAAGGCGGCTAAAGCCTGGACTCCAGCAA
>JAGQPC010000315.1 GCA_020426925.1 Planctomycetales bacterium
AAGCTTCCCATTGTCGCGGCGCAAGGAGCTCGCCACAACACCGTGTTGTAGTCCTGCGACTCCGCTCGCAGGGCCAGCACTCCCCTTTAACAATCCTCCGAACTTGCGCCCAATCGGTCTCGACACGAAAAACGACGGGTGACAAACCAATAGCCGTCGAGTTAAAGTCATTTTTTCCAATAGCCGCAACCTGCTTGCGAATTTCCGTTCATGGCACTTATCGAACTCCGCGATATCAGAAAGACGTATGATCTTGGCGAAGTCGAGGTCCATGCGCTCGCGGGCGTGACGCTGGACATCGAGCAGGGTGAATACGTGTCGCTGATCGGTCCGTCCGGTTCGGGCAAGTCGACGCTGATGAACACACTCGGATGCTTGGATCGCCCAACGTCGGGGAGCTATCTTCTCGCCGGCGAGGAAATCGCAAACATGTCGCGAGACGGTCGAGCCCGAATTCGCAACGAACGCATCGGGTTCGTGTTCCAAAGTTTTAATTTGCTCAACCGAACGACGGCTCAGGAAAACGTTGAACTTCCGCTGTTGCACGGCAAAGGAGCGACGCCGAAAGAACGTCGTCGCCGAGCGCAGGAAGTTTTGGAGCTGGTCGGTCTAGGCGATCGGATGGATCATCAGCCTAGTCAGCTTTCAGGCGGGCAACAGCAACGAGTCGCCATTGCGCGGTCGTTGGTCAACAATCCGTCCATTCTGATGGCCGACGAACCGACAGGGAATCTCGACACGAAAACCAGTGCGGAGATCATCCGGCTCTTTCGCGAACTCAACGAACAACGCGGCATTACGCTGATCCTGGTCACGCACGATCCGGAAGTTGCTGAGAACGCAAAGCGGACGATCATGCTGCGAGACGGGTTGGTCGTCGAAGATCGTCGCAACAATTCATAGCGGTGCAAGCGTCACAGTCGGAACAACCCGAACGACGCGACCATGCAAACAGCCAGGAACAACTGTCACCGGCAGAATTGCTGTAACAGCCCGACTATCCGGACCGATTTCGGGTAGTGATGAATTGGTCACAACAGTTATTCGCCTGGTTTGCTATCGTTTGCGCGATCGTTTTTGCGCAATCAGAATCACTGGCACAACCGGTATTGCCCGTAATCTTTCCAGAGTCGTGCCCGATCCAGGTACGCGATCCATCGCGACTTTCCAAAGCATGCATCCCAGAAACACAACCACCCGTCACTGTGACTAATCGCGTCGAACGGAAGGAACGCCGGATCTCGCTCGACGAAGCGATCCAAATCGCACTCGCCAACACAAATGCTGTGCGAGTGCTGGGCGGAATAACAGCCGTCGGATCGGGTCGAACGATTTACGATCCCGCAATCGCGAACACCAGTGTCGATCAAGCTCACGCCACGTTCGATCCACTCGTGGACGGACGACATGACTTCTTGCGCAACGAATCTCCGAACGCGATCTTTGATCCGGGCGATCCGACGCGGTCGCTGATCACCGGTGGACGATCTGACGCTTATAGCACGACGACCGGCATCACAAAAAGGACTGTCACCGGTGCTGACGCTGCAATCCGAGTCAACGCGAATCGCAACCGCCAGCAGCCTGGCATTTTCCCGCTGAACCCGTCGACGACATCTGACGTAACTTTCAGCTTGTCGCAACCGCTGCTTCAAGGCCGCGGAATCGCCGTGAATCTGTCGCCGATTGTCGTTGCTAGAATTGATACGGAACGGTCTTTTTTTCAGCTGAAAGACGGCCTGCAATCGACGGTTGAAAGTGTCATTCAAGCGTACTGGCAATTAGTTCAGGCTCGAATCGATGTTTGGGTCCGGAACCAACAAATCAAGCTCGCAGAACAAACTCATCGATCGGCCGAACTGAACTTTCAGGCGCGCAGGGTCAACGCAGCGACAGTCGCGCAAGCCCAACTTGCGCTCGCGAATTTCCGGGCGTCCCTGATTGCGGCCGAAGCCACGCTGCTTGATCGCGAGGCAGCCTTACGCAGCATGCTCGGCTTCACTCCTTCATCGACCGAAGAGCTTGTTCCGACATCCCCGCCCAGCAACGAAAAAGCCGAGTTTGATTGGGATCAAGTCGTTTTATTTGCCGAAGAACAACGTCCAGATTTGATCGAGCTGAAGCTTGTTCTGGAAGCTGACGAGCAACTTTTGCTGCAAACCAGAAATCGCGCACGGCCGCAAGTTGACGCCGTCGCGCTGTACCGCTGGAATGGCCTGGAAGGAGAAATGCCGATCGGTGATCGCTTGCGTTCCAATCCTGGAGATTTCGATGACTGGCAGCTGGGCGTGAACTTTTCCGTTCCCGTCGGCTTGCGTAGCTCACGCGCGGGCCTGCGGCGGCAGCAATTAATCGTCGCGCGCGATCACGTCAATCTGCATCAGGCCATGCTGCAAGTCGTGCATATCCTCGCAGCTCAGATCCGATCGCTCGACGCGCAATTCGCTCAATACGAAGTTCTACAAGAAACGCGAGCGGCAGCCGACGTCAACGTGCGTTTGCAGAACGCAGAATTTCGGGCGGGAAGAATTGAAATCATCAACCTTCTGCAGGCAATCAGCGACTGGGGAAACGCAGTGTCGTCGGTCACGTTTGCGTTGATTCAGTACAACACTTCGCTCGCCAGCCTCGAGCGTGAAACTGGATCGATTCTGGAAGTCCACGGCGTCCGACTTTACGAAGAGCGATATTGCTCGCTAGGACCGCTTGGCGAACTCGGCAAAGGACGATGTTACCCCAGAAGTATGCATCCAACCGAGAACGCATCGCGTTATCCAGACACGGAAAGGCCAGCCGAAGACTTTTTCAATCTCCAAAAGCAAGACACGCCGCGCGGTGATCGTCCGCCTCGGCCAGGTCCACTTCCGGGCCCTAGAGACGTTTTGGGAGAATCAACGACGGCGGACGAAGAGCCAGGTGTACGGCCCGAGAGCCTCGATCAAAACTGACTTTCACAGACACGCCAGAATCCAGCCCTATTCGCGGGAGTTTTCCAATTTCCCTCGAACCTTCAATAACCTGCCTGATCCGTGTTGTCAGAACAACCTATAATTTCAAACCTTTGATCAACGTCCGTCCAGTGACCGAGGAAGTCGCATGCAAGCTGAACTTACCGAACAGCCAACCGATATCGAACAACAAGACGTCTACTTTCGCTGCTTTGCTGGATGTTCTGGACGCCACTCCATTTACGACGTGATTTATCGGTGCCCGTCATGCAACGGTTTGCTGGAGGTTTACCACGAACGCGAGCATCTGCAGAAAACCAGCGCCTACAAGTGGCAGCAATTGTTCGATTCCCGAGCAAGCACAACATCATGGCCGTACGGGAGCGGGGTCTGGGCCATGCGTGAAATGGTCATGCCAACTCTGCGTGACGAAAACATCGTCAGCATGTTCGAAGGCAACACGAACCTTTTTTGGGCAGACCGACTCGGTAAACAGCTCGGCGTCCCTGAGATTTGGATCAAGCTCTGCGGCAACAGCCNNGCCACACCGGCAGCTTCAAAGACCTTGGCATGACGGTCCTCGTCAGCGTCGTCAAGCAGATGATCGCCGACGGCAGCTCGCTGAAAGCCGTTGCGTGCGCGAGCACGGGTGACACAAGCGCCGCGCTCGCCGCATACGCCGCCTATGCTGGCATTCCAGCAATCATCTTTCTTCCCGCCGGCAAGGTCAGCACCGCTCAATTGATTCAACCCGTTGCCAACGGCGCTCACGTTCTGGCACTAGACACGGACTTCGACGGATGCATGAAGATCGTTCAAGAAGTCACGAACGACAAAAGCATCTATCTTGCGAATTCGATGAACAGCCTTCGCATCGAAGGGCAAAAAACGGTCGGCATCGAAATCATCCGACAATTCGACTGGGAAGTTCCCGACTGGATCATTATCCCGGTAGGAAACCTAGGCAATATCAGTGCGCTTCACAAAGGATTGAAACTTCTGTCTGACCTTGGCATCATCAACAAGATGCCGCGTCTGGTTGCAGCGCAGGCAGCTGCAGCGAATCCGTTCTATCAGTCGTATCAGAACGGCTTCGAAGAAAAGGTCTCCATGACCGCTCAAAAAACACAGGCAAACGCGATCCAGATTGGCAATCCGGTTAGCTATCAAAAGGCGGTAACTGCGGTTCAAGAAACGAACGGAATCGTTGAACAAGCGACTGAAGAAGAACTCGCGAATGCGGCCGCGTTTGCGGATTTAACGGGCATGTACGCGTGCCCACATACCGGTGTCGCGTTGGCGGTTCTGTATAAATTGATCGATCGAGGCATCATTAAATCTTCCGAGCGGGCCGTCGTGATCAGCACTGCGCATGGCTTGAAGTTTACCAACTTCAAAGTCAACTATCACGAAAGCAAAGTGCCTGACATGAACACCAAGCACGCCAATCCGCCCGTCTATGTTGACGCATCCGTTCAAGCCGTGAAAGATGTAATCGCACAACGGCTTGGTCTGTAGTTGGACGTCACCAACTTCTGTTCGTAGTGCCGCCTTTAGGCGGAATCTGGTATGTGCTAGTCTTCCGCTTGCAGGCGGGACTACAAACGCGTCTCGTGTTGAGGCATCTCAGTAGAGGTACGCAATTTCCATGCAATTTCGAACTCGTGCAATTCATGTTGGCAACAAAAAAGACGAAGCGACCGGTGCTGTCGTACGTCCAGTGCACTTCGCATCAACCTTCGTACAAAACCACGCAGGAGAATGGCGAGAATTTGACTACAGCCGCAGCGGCAACCCAACGCGAAAATCGGCCGAAGAGACGATCGCATCGCTCGAATCCGGTTCGCACGCGTTGTTGTTCGCGTCAGGAATGGCGGCCACTCATGCGGCGACAATGTTGCTCGAAAACGGCGACCACATACTTGCTGGCTCCGACATTTATGGTGGCACGTATCGGTTGTTGCACAAAATCACGAACCGCAGCGGCATTGAAGTCACGCTGTCGGACTCGCGAAATCTCGAACAATTCGAGCAGCAAATTCGGCCCAACACGAAACTCATCTGGATCGAGAGCCCTGGTAATCCGTTGATGAGCATCACGGACATTGAAGCGTGTGCTGCCATCGCTCGACGTCACAATGTGCTGCTTGGTATCGACAACACTTTTGCCAGTCCGGCGCTATCGCGGCCGCTTGAGCTTGGCGTCGACATCGTGATGCATTCCGCGACCAAATATCTGGGAGGGCACAGTGACGTCCTCGCCGGCGCGCTGGTTGTGAAAGATAAAGAGCTGTTTGACAGGCTGTACTTTATTCAAAACGCAACGGGTGCAGTAGCGTCTCCCATGGATTCGTTTTTATTAGGTCGAGGCATGAAAACGCTCGATCTGCGAATGAAAGCTCAATCGGAAACGGCGATGCAAATCGCGGAACGATTGGCCGAGGACGGACGCGTTAAACGAGTTTTGTATCCAGGCCTACCAACTCATCCTGGCCACGAAATTGCTGCTCGGCAAATGACCGGTGGCTTCGGCGCGATGATGAGTTTCGAAATCAACGGAGACTTTGAACAAACCAAAAAGTTCGTCGAATCGACTAAGCTATTTCAGCTGGCAGTCAGTTTGGGAGCTGTCGAATCGCTGATCGAACAGCCCGCTTCGATGTCTCATGCAAGCTACGACGCAGCCGACCGCGCCAAGCACGGCATCGTCGACGGACTCGTCCGAATTTCCGTCGGCCTCGAAGACGTCCGCGATCTGATGGATGATCTCGATCAGGCGTTAAGAAGTGCGATCGCGTAGCGTCGGCGACCGAACGAATGATGATGGTTGCCGGGGCCGGATGCGGGCGCAACACCTCTCGTGAGATCATAGCAATCGTGCAGCTTAACTCTACTTAACTCTACCTCTGTGAGAGTCGCCGCGCAGCGGCGGAGAGGGCAAACGCCGAATACGGATTTTGTTGAAGCTCCCTCCCCGGAAACTTGCTGCGCTCGATTCCGACCCTGTCTCAGGGCTCTCAGCGAGGCTGAAGCAAGCAGGATGAACCACGTGCCCGACCGCCGTGAGGTCGCTCAACTCTTTCAAGAATCGATGTCACATTCCGGTGCAACATTCGCTTAGGAAGCTGAAACGCTTTTCAAGCTCAAAGCACTCACCAAAAAGGAATGGGAAAATGACTCGATCCATCAACACGCTTGCCCTCTACTTCATCGTCGTCTTGGCATGTGGCGCACAAGCCGCTGATTCACGCCAGATTTCTAAAACTGAATCCTCCGACCTATCGAAG
>JAGQPC010000316.1 GCA_020426925.1 Planctomycetales bacterium
AACGCCGGATCGCCGGACAATGCGGCCGCAATGCCGAGTTCCTGCTGGCTCCAATCAACGTAGGCAATTGAAAAACCTTCGCGAGGTTTGATTAAACCACGCAGCCACACCGACGGCCCAAAGACGAACTTTGTGTTGCTGGGCTGATTCCGTCCCGTCCGGCTTTGAAACGGCGAAAGTAAACAACGATTTTGCCCGTCCGAACCAATGGCCAATTTCTCCAACTTCATTTCCGACAACGCATGTCGCAGCTCGCGTAGCGGTGCGATTTGCGGGTAGAGGCGTGACTGCTGTCGAAACGTGTCATCATCTGTCGCCAGCCGTCCCGATGGCGTGACAGGCCACGGAATTTGATTCTGTATCAAGTACTTCGCGAATCGGTCCTGTTTGAATGTCGTTCCGTCGAAGACGCCAAACGATTCATCGACTGATTCGACTAATCGCGATTTGATCGCTTCCCATTCGCGTCGAAACATCGAAAGTGTTTCCGCATCGATCGGAATGCCTGTGTGCTCCATACGCGATACCGCGACCATGTATCGACCTCGCAGCAAAGCGCGAGGAAAATCAATTCGGTCAACCATAGAGGGCAATAACCGATCCAGTGCATCCACATCCGATTCACAATAACTGAGCAGTGACGACATCTCGTCAGCCGAATATGGTCCGCCTCGCATAGCCAGCTGTCGCATGTCCTGTTTTTCGGTGCAGTCGATTGAGTCGAGTCCGAAATAGGTCAAGCACCCGAGCAGCCCCCATCCCGCTGGCGGTTGTGTTCCGTTCAGCAAATTCCGGAACTCGCACCACAGGTCTAGCACGCGCGCAGGCAACTTCCATCCCAGCGACAGAAAGCAATTCCACTCGGCGGACGAAAAATACGCCACGAAGAGTGATCGTTCATCGACTGCGAATGGAGCTTGCGTCATTGATCTCAATTCATCCATTGCGATTCGAAGTAGTCGTTTCGAATGAAACTCCCGAGCCACCAAGCAAACGACGCTAGGTCGCTCACCAGGTGGGCACGAGAATTCAAAATCGAGAGACCAAACCGAATCGAATCGGTTTAGCCAATCGCTCACACTTCGCCTCGCAGATTACGGAGGAAGGCATGATCCATCGAATCGATCAGTCGAGTCTTGAATGTCAATTCGAGCATTTCACGAAAAGACAGTTCCGGCCATTCGGGATCGGGGAGATTGCCAGTCGCTTCGAAGATCAGATATTCACCAGAGGCCATATCGGCCTGAACGCGAGTCCAACTCTTCACTGCGCGTTGCTGCGCTTCAAGCATCGATTCATGCCACCGATTCGAACGGCCATCAGGCGCCGGCAACGTCGCAGGCCACAAGAACGGAACGTTGTGCCGCGTTATCGCCGCGACGATTCGCACCGGTGTAATCTCACCGGCAAGATCGGCCCACAACGCCGGAGCGACGAGATAATCTTGCCGTTCGGTCTTGTCTCGCAGGATCGCCGTTTCGATGCGATACGATTCATCAGGATGGCTACGGATATATTCTTGCCCATTCGGCTTATCGCATTTCAGGTGAGAAATCACGCGTTTCACGCCGATACCGGCGGTCTGCGACTGCGACAGCCTAAGCGATTTTGGATCAAACGGATCGCGACTCGCAGGAGCAGCTATGTTAGAATCACTCATTGGATTCACCTCGTTTCTTGCTTTGGTTGGATTCAGCTGAACCGCCAGAGTTGCCGCTCTGGCGATTCTTTTTTGATCGACGGAAGTTCGGACCGCGTTCCCAGAGTCTCTTGATTCCGTTGTGATGCAACGGGTTTTGGCTCACACGAAATCCGAACTGCTGGATCTCGCCGTTCCTCGCCAGCTGAGTTGGAATAGTCCCGTAACACCGTCGGTCTATTCCCGGTGGGATGTCCACGCCGTCAAAAGCCTCTTCAAACGCAACAGGTTGCCCAGTTGCCAGGCGACGACGGAAGTTCGACAGCAGTTGGCGCGCGATAGAAGGTTGCTTACACATGGTCGGCACCTCCATTCGCTGCGAGTTCCGAAATCGTCACCGCCGGGTCGAATAGAACCCGCCGACCGTCCCGAATACACGAAATCTTGCCAGCCCGAATGCGACGGTCGATCGTCGCCACGCTCAATCCCACGATTTCCGCGAGTTGTGGACGGTCGACCAAACGACGTTGATTTCCCAGCCTTTCGGCAACGCCGTCAGAAATCATTGCAACTAGCTTGGCTAGTTCGGTAGGAGTGCAGTTAAGCATGGTGAGTCCCCTTTTCGCGATCGATTGCGTCCAATTCGGATTCAATCCGTTTGGCCGTCGGTGCGTCGTACAAATTACGACCACCGGCGGAGATGGAGGGGTGGATTTCACGGATTCGCACCACGTATTCGACACGGTGTAGCGGTGTACCGCGTCTACGGGCGATTTCGCCCAGAGATTCGAATGACATTGAGTGTCCTTTCGATCCATTGCCGATCGCTAGATTCGCTTGCTGCGATGTGCAACGTAGAGAGCAATCAGTCTTTGATTACCACAGACCGGACCGACTAAGGACGACACGGAGTTGTTGCCGGGGGAACCATAAGCGACTGCGACTGCATCACTTAGGCTAGGCCACCTGTGAAAACCGGATTTTCGGAGAAATCCGGTTTGATCCGGTCTGGAAAACCGGACCGCTAAACGTCATGTTCAGAAACAACGCTCTTGCCCGTATTGCGTCCTCGCCTCGGGGAGTACTTTTGCTCACCCAATGCACTTCTCGCAGTCCTGAGATATCGCGAGAAGGAATCTACCGAAGGAATCTCGTAGTCCTCGAATTCATCAGGAAGAAAACCGGCGCTGGAGATCACTGCATGGGCGTCTTCGTCCGTGAGTGTTTTTTTTTCTTTCGCCTCGGCCAATT
>JAGQPC010000317.1 GCA_020426925.1 Planctomycetales bacterium
TGTGTTCGCAGCTCACGAGTCTTTGGTCGGCGGATACGTTTTCCAAACACGCGACTGGTCCAACGATTTTTACGCATAAAATAAGTGCCCAATTGAAAGGGAAAGATAAACGCACGACGCGACACTCGATTATCCCAGCGTAACCGAGTTTCGTGTGCAATGGATTGATACGGTCGCCAAATTCCCCCTAAAACGCGAGGACCATGTTCTAATCTCGATACTCAAATTTCGCAACTTTTTTTTGAAATATTCGGCACAGCGAACCGCCAAAACCATGCAATCTCGTTGAATCGGTTACCGCTGCCGACGAATGTCGTGCAAATATGTATTGGCGCTTGCTCGGCCCTGCCGGGCCGACGTCACTGGCGGTAACGTATATTCTCCTGAAGTCCTGCATTTGGAACGTGGTCGAAGTATTGAGCCAATGGCCAAGAAAAAAAAACAACCCAGCAAAGCGGCTGATTCTGCTTCTCAAGATAAACAACCTAAGAACGGTGCGCCGAAAAAAAAAGCGTCAGGTCGCGCAACGCCAACAACGACAGCCACTGAGTTGCAGAAGAAACTTAAAAGAGTCGAACGCGAAATCGTCAAACAATGCAACGAGCGAGTTTCGCTCTACCTACAACTGGCCAACATCAGCGACAGTCAATCCATCACTGATTTGGGCAAACTTCCAATCGCGTCGACAAACGACGCTGCCATGAAGTCAAAAGGTCCACTTTCCACCGACGCGGTGAGCGCGATCCTCCGCGAACTCGACAGCGCTTCTCAGGCGTTAGTTCACCCCACCAAAGTAACGTTTCTCGGCCCTGAATTTAGCTACAGCCACCTCGCATCGATCCATCAATTTGGCCAAAGCCACATCCTGATACCCGTCAGCACGATCGCCGCCGTTTTCGAATCGGTGGAACGAGGCGATGCAGACTTCGGCATCGTGCCCATCGAAAACTCGACCGATGGCCGAATCGTCGACACACTGGAAATGTTTGTCCGACTGCCGGTCAAGATTTGTGGCGAGATCCCCATGCCGATCCACCACAATCTGTTGGCCAAGTGCGCCATTACTGATGTCACCGAAGTCCACAGCAAACCGCAAGCGTTGTCTAAGTGCCGCGATTGGTTGGCGAAGAACTTGCCAGCGGCTAGGTTGGTCCCGACCGCCAGTACCACGACTGCAGCTCAGCTTGCCAGCACGGAGAAGAACGTTGCGGCGATCGCGAGCCGCCAAGCAGGCAGCCAATACGGACTAAGCGTGCTTGCCGCAGCAATCGAGGACAATAAACACAACGTGACTCGTTTTGCTGTGATCGGTCGAGAACCAGCCGAACGGACCGGCGACGACAAAACGTCATTCATGTTCGAGCTGTGCCACGAACCAGGAGCACTCGCTAACACAATGGCAATATTCAAACGCAATCGGTTGAACTTGACTTGGATCGAGTCGTTCCCAAAACAAGGTTCGCCTCACGAGTATATCTTTTTTGTAGAACTGCACGGACATCAGTCCGATGTGCGAGTCCGCCGAGCCGTCGCGTCGCTGGAAAAGAAAACGGTCAAGCTAGGAATCCTGGGAAGCTATCCTCGCAAAGACGTGATGGCGTAACATCATACACGCGGTCCCGACAATGATTGTAGATTTGCTTGAAAACGCGTCACACTACTACGGTTTGCACTCGCAGTTTGCCCGCGCGTTCGAATTCCTCAGACGCGACGATCTCCGCCAACTACCGAGTGGGCGTCACTCCATTGACGGTGATCGGTTGTTTGTCATCGTCGACCATGGTCAGGGCCGAGGTCGCGAAGATTCAATTCTCGAATTCCATCGCAAATACATCGACATCCAGTACGTCATCGACGGTTGCGACCAAATCGGCTGGCTGCCGATCGCGGACTGCCAACGAATCTCACAGGCGTACGATTCGGAAAAAGACCTGGGCTTCTACTTCGATCGCCCTAAAACGTGGATCGACTTAAGGGCTGGCGGCTTCGCGATCTTCTACCCTCAAGACGCTCACGCTCCATTGGGCGGCAGCGGGCCAATTAGCAAAGCGGTGCTCAAGATTGCCGTGTAAACTGAACCTGCGCTGAGATTTCAGATTTCACGCCTTCGGCAGTTCCCGTTAACGACACAGCCGATGTCGCGATCGCTCTGAAAGAACGTTTCGTAGTCCCAGCTGAATCAGATCACGACAAGGCAGTCCTGTTTGTAACGGTGCTTCCTGACAAATAGTCTCAGCTAAAACGACGCGGTAAATCTGCACAGAGCCCGTGTACAACCCAAAAATACAACACCAAACCAGCGAGCTCACGGAATAGAACATTCTAATAGAACAGCGCCAGTTTCGAATGCAATTCGAACGCAACTTTGCTGGAGTACAGCCTCTAGGCGTTCTTAGATAATAGCAGGCCAAAGCCGGTGCTCCAGCAAAGGTGGCGGTGTCCAACAAACCTTTATAAAAAAACATTCTGTCGGGCATGTCTGCCAAAGATCCTTGAAGTCAGGGAAGTTTAGCAAATTCCACTAACAAGAGGACGCGATTGAAAACGCAGAAGACATCGTTAGACGCAAGCTGCCGCATACCAACCAGCTCATCTTCGGCATCGTGGTTAAGCGAACTTGCTGAGTAGCCCGCAATTCTTGCATTCGAATCAAATTGGTGCCAAAGTATGAGCCCCACAGGTTCCAAAATACCCCAATATAAGGAAAGCAATATGCTCAGCGAAAAAAGCACGAACGCAGATCGCCAATCGCTGCCCACTCCAAGTCGACGAGGTTTTCTCGCCGCAGCAAGTGCGATGGCGGCGTCGATATCTTCAACCGGGTTTGGCCGTGACTACGGCGAGAACGCAGCGCCGGTCCGCTACCCTGAGCCAGATGTTCGCGCTCTTGATGACCGATTCAAAAAATACTATCTGGGGAACTCGCCGATTCTACGGCTTTACCACAACAAGAATATGCTGTGGGCTGAAGGCCCAGCGTGGAACGGCGTCGGACGCTATTTGGTGTGGAGCGACATACCGAACAACATTCAGTATCGTTGGCTCGAAGAAGACGGACACGTCAGCGTGTTCCGAGACCCGGCCGGAAATAGCAACGGCAATACGTTTGATCACGAAGGCCGACAGATTTCGTGCGAGCACGGAAACCGACGAGTCGTTCGCTACGAATACGACGGCAGCATCACCGTGTTAGCCGATAAGTTCGAAGGCAAAGTGTTCAACGCTCCCAACGACGCGGTCGTCCATAAAGACAAAAGCATCTGGTTCACGGACCCTGGGTACGGCAGCCTGATGAACTACGAAGGCAACAAAGGCCCGCTCCATTTGAAAGAGGCGGTCTATCGCATCGATCCTAGCGGCACGATCACGAAAGTGACGGACGAAATCTTCAAGCCGAACGGACTCTGCTTTTCGCCCGACTACAAAAAGCTCTACGTCGCCGATACCGGAGCGTCACACTACGCGAACGCAAAACGTGAAATCAAAGTTTGGGATGTCGTCGGTAACAAACTTACAAATGGTTCCAGCTTTGCATCGATGGTCTGGAATGGACAAGGCGGCTTAGCCGACGGAATCCGTATGGATATCGATGGCAACGTGTGGGCGAGTGCCGGCTGGGTTGGCGACGGCTACGACGGAGTGCACGTTTTTGCTCCGGACGGAACTCGGATCGGCCACATTGTGTTGCCCGAGATTTGCAGTAACGTCTGCTTCGGTGGCCGCAAGCGAAACAGACTTTTCATGACTGGCAGCCAGTCGCTTTACGCGGTCTACGTCGAAACAAAAGGTGCGCACATCACTTAATCGGCGAAGCGAAAAAAGACTATGGCTTTTCGAGTTCGAGTGATTGGAACGTGCTTGGCCGCGTTTCTCGTGTGTACAGCGGAACGCGGCGTTGTTTTCTCACAGACAACTGGCGACGGTCGCGAGCAGTCCACAGTGCGGATCGAGCGAGGTGATTTGGCCGTTGTGTTTCGAGATAACTCGACGTCGCCCAGAAACCTGAGCGGCGTCGCTTCGCTCGTGAATGTGAAAAGTGCTCCCGGCTTTGACGCGTTTGATCCAGACACCGTTGGCGCTTCGGCCGGGCTCAATTTCGAGCACATCATTTCGGGGCACAATTCGCCGAACAACAAGTTCACGCCCCGCAGTGGACTCTATCGGCTTGTTCATTGCGACGCATCGTCTGTGAAATTGGTGCGAGCAGCAGAGGACAGCCCTTGGAATGTGAAGAGCGAATTGACGTATCGCGTCGTGGAGCCGCACTATATCGATTACGAATTTCGCTGCTGGCCGATGGACGCGTCGAAGTTTGGCGAACGTGGTTACGCGATATTGTTTTTCGCGAACTACATGAACGACGTCATCGATCCGGCGGTGCATTTTCGCGGGCGAGAATCAGCCGACTCGCCAGAGACGTGGATCTCGGCTGATGCACCAAAAGGCCATCGCGACTGGATTACCGGCGGAAACTATCGAAGCATCAGCGCGGACGATCTGAAGTACGACGATGATGTCGAGTTCCGTTTAAACACGTGGTCGTACGATTGGCCGCGAATCGCAAAGTCCTTTTACTACGGGCGCGCGGCACGCGACATGACGCTGATTTTGATGTTTGATCGTCTCTACTCAGAACGCGATCAGATCCGATTCAGCTTGTACAAGTTCAAGCTGTCAAAGCATCCTCGTCCCGCATGGGATTTCCAGTACGTGATCAACAAAGTGGAGTCGGGCGCGCAATATGGCTTTCGCGGCCGATTGGTGTGGAAGAAATTCGAAAGCAGGCAAGACTGCCAGCGCGAATACGAAAAATGGGCAGCGAAGCTTGGTGACGGTACCGCGGCTGATCGAAATTGAATTTCGCGCGAAATGAGTCCGGAGAAATACCCGGCAAACAAGATGCTTGCCTCGCACAGCCGAAATGGCAAGCAAGATGCTTACCCCACTTTGTGCTAGTAGTCTGTGTCAGCTTAATCTTCTGGTAGTGGAAGTTGCTAAACTTCCCTGGCGCACGGGATCTTTAGCAAGATCCACTGCGAGCTACCCGAAAACCAAGATGCATTGGACTACTAGTAGCGAAAGCGAGGTCGAGGCTGCGATGATGATTGGTACGCGCTCGCGGGAGAAATGCTCGCTTCGGCTGGCTTTCGCCACGGCAAACTTTCGTTTTGAGTCAGCTCTTCCCTCAATCCATCATCAGGCGTAACCGCTGAAGTGTCCAGCGATGCGTCGATCGGCTCTGGTTCACGATCGCTACTGTTGTCGAAGCGGTCGGCCGACGAATTCCCATCTGATGTGAATCGCCCACGACGTTGATTTCGAGCGGTGTAGGGTGTGTCTGGATTTGAGCGACCAATTGACTGTCCGCCTGATCGGTAGTACGGATCATTTTGCGCAGCGGCGCCCGTTGGTGGAGGAGGAATTTGAGTTGGGGCACCGTAAAACGGAAACGTTCCGTTTTGACACCCTGTCGCAAGCAGCCCGCATCCGACAACGAGCAGAATTCCCAATCGATTAACCACACCGTTCTCCTTCGCGACATGACAGATCGGAGAACAGTACTCGCAGCGTAAGGCCAAGCCAAGTTCAATTCAGCGATGCTAGCAGCTTGCTGGCGTGCAAAAAAAGGCAGACGCTCGGGCCGAAGCCGTAGCGACGCACCAAAGTCCTGCCTTGTCGAAACGTGGACTTTAGAACGCCTACTACGGCAACGGTTCGGTCGTCTGCCTTAGTGCTTGCGACGAAAAGGAGTTTGCTACTTTTCTGTCGAAGCTAGGGCTGTGCTGCTGCCTGACGTGACAAACGGGTTTACGATCATGCGAGACTTGCTGGCCGTTTTGTCGTTCAGTTTCTGTTCCGATGCTTTCTTGGTAGCGTACGGATTCTCGATCATGGCTGCTTTTGCCACTTCGATTTCGGGCGTTTGCATCGTGCCAGGATACGCGTACGGGCTGTAGCCGTAGGTTCGTGGAACGGGAACGCTGTAGTAGACTGGTGGGTGAATCGCAAAATACGGAGGAGTCGGTATTCGGCTGGAAGCGTAGGGTGAGCTAAAGCAGTTGTTCCAAGGGAAGCCCCCCGAGCAATACGGATTTTGAGCAGATGCGGATTGAGCCGAAATACAAACTGCGGCCATCGCAATCGCGAACAGCGAAAGTGTTCGAACGAGTTTCATGTTGTAACCTCGATGAAGCTTCTAAAGACTAGTTTTGCAAACCGCTGTGCCAGTTGCTCAGCATTGACTCCACACTAATCGAGCAAAGGCAGCCGTCAAGAAATTGGTTCACAACATTCGTTTGTAGCGGTTATCGTGTTCACCCGTTAACGTCCTGAGACATGAATCTTACCGAGCGGTTAAAACACCAGGCTCACGCGACCGGCTTCGATCTGGCAGGAACTTGTCCCGCCGTCGCTCCCGATGGTATCCATCACTTTTATCGCTGGCTGGAAAACGGTTTCGCGGGCGACATGGGCTACATCGAGCAGCGACGCGACGCGTACGCCCACCCGAAAGGTGTGCTGCCCGAAGTTCGGAGCCTGCTAGTGCTAGGGACGTACTACGCGACAACGGACCACGCACCCTCGCCACCCGGATTTGGGCGAGTTTCCAATTACGCTTGGGGAGAAGGCGACTATCACGACCTGATTCACGGCCGACTTAAACAGCTCGTGAAGTGGCTGAGCTCCGAAGTGCCTAGCAGCCGGTCTCGAGGCGTCGTTGATACCGCGCCGCTGCTGGAACGAGATTTCGCCAGGCTCGCAGGGCTCGGCTGGGTCGGCAAGAACACGATGTTGATCAACCGCGACGCCGGAAGCTACTTTTTTCTCGCCGCCGTTTTGACTGACGTGGAACTTGAATACGACGATCGTTTTTCAGTCGACCATTGTGGAAAGTGTACCGCTTGTTTGGATCAATGCCCGACCGACGCATTCCCTGAACCATACGTCTTGGACGCAACCAAGTGCATTAGCTATCTGACGATCGAGCACCGAACAGCCATCGATGAATCGCTACGACAGGGCATCGGAGACTGGCTTTTTGGCTGCGACGTTTGTCAGCAGGTCTGTCCTTGGAATCGCAAGCCGCAACCGACGTGCGAGCCAACTTTCCATCCTTTGAACAACATGAACCCAATCGACTTGTGCGAACTATTCGAATTAACCGACGATGCGTTTCGCAGTCGGTTTCGCAAAACGCCTCTTTGGCGAGCAAAACGAACACTGATTCTCCGCAATGCCGCTATCGTGCTAGGAAACCAGAAGTTCGGCCCTGCCAAACCAGTCTTGAGAAGAGCACTAAACGACTCGGAAGAAATTGTTTGCGACGCGTGCCAATGGGCGTTGGATCGGATAGGTTAGTTGTCCGCGTGGTTTTTGTTCGTAGTCCCGCCTTCTGGCGGATTCCGGTATGCACCAGCTTTCCGCCAGAAGGCGGGACTACAAACAATGCGAGACTACGAGGAATAAAAGAATTGCAATCGAATTTAGGAAAACGAATGGCTGATTTGCGTTTTGCTCTGGGACTCTGCTTTGCTCTAACTTTGGCGGCAAATGTTTCGTCTGAGGAAGAATCTATATGGAACGAGTTTCGCGGACCGAACGGAGCCGGTGTAGCTATCGGCTGCAAACCTCCGACCACCTGTGAACCAAGTGCGGCTACGTGGACGCTGGATTTGCCACCGGGCCATTCGTCGCCGGTTGTGGCCGGCGATCTAGTTGTGCTCACTGCGATCGAAAACCAGATACTCGAAACAATCGCGGTCTCGCGACATAACGGCCAGATCGTTTGGCGAAGACGAACGCCCGATGCGCCGATCGAACGAGTTCACAAAACGAGCAATCCGGCAGCGTCGACTCCGTGCGCGGACGGGGAACGCATCTATGTTTACTTCGGCTCATTCGGATTGATTTGCTACGACTACGAAGGCAACGAAGTGTGGAACAAACCAATTGCCACGCCGAAGAGTCTTTACGGCATGTCATGTTCGCCAATCGTCCACGGCGAACATCTAATCATGGTTTTGGACAACGACGAAGATCTTCCAGATAGCCGCGTCAGTCGATCAAAGATTATCGCGCTCAACAAACGAACGGGCGAACTGATCTGGGAAACTCCACGACCGTTTCATCGCAGCGGCTGGTCGACACCCACGATCTGGAAACACGATTTGGGCACGGAACTTGTCGTATTAGGAAGCGGACGATTCAGCGGTTACGACGCCCAAAAGGGCGAGCAAAAATGGTTCGTGGATGGGGTTTTTTGCGAGACGATTG
>JAGQPC010000318.1 GCA_020426925.1 Planctomycetales bacterium
ATGTCGCCCGCTTCCGGAAGCGGTAGCTACATCGATTCGCGATGAGCCCATTTTGCACTCGCTCGCTGATAACCTCGATCATAGTACTCAAGAGAAATCCGAGCGACCTCCAGGACGTCGTTGCGTTCGACAGCATTCATTGCCCGTTGGTACCGTTCGCCGCCCAAGCGTTTCTTGATTTTTTCGATCGATGCAGCAAATTCTTGCGACTGAAATCCGCCGTACACCTGAACCAAGAATTCGGCCCGTTTTTCAAAATCGACTTCCAAAACCACGGCGGGAGAATGAACCATTTGCTCAAAAATTGGATTTGGAATGTAGACTCGCCCGATCGTCTGACTTTCCGATTCGACCCAAACCGGTCTGTCCGGATCAAAGTTTCGCCATTGCAGAAAAAGTTCGTTTTCAAATTGTTCGACCGTCGGCTGAGGAGGCAAACCGATCCCACCAAACGCTGAACCACGATGGTTCGCCATCGCTTCCAAGTCGAGCACCTGTTCGCCGGAGTCTCGCAATGCATGGAGTAATTGCGTCTTGCCGGAACCGCTCATGCCGCTGATCGTCACAAGGCTTCGATGCGATTCGAATTCTGCATGAGCGGCGCGCCGGAACGACTTGTATCCTCCTTGCAAAACGGCAATGTCGAATTCGCACTGGTGCAACATCCACGCGAACGCTTCGCTCCTCATTCCGCCTCGCCAACAGTGAACGATTGCCCGACGATCAGCCGCAAGTTCCCGAACTGCTCCAACCAGCGAGCCGGCCTTGGGGCCAGCGATAGCCAGCCCTCGAGTGACCGCTTCCTCGCGACCAGCTTGTTTGTACAGCGTACCAATTTCCGACCGCTCGGCATCATCGAATAGCGCGACGTTGTTCGCGCCGGGAATATGCCCCGCCGCGAATTCTGCAGGGGACCGCACATCGATCAGAGGCACATCGCCGGCCCTGCAGAGCACTTCATGAATATCAACTTTTCGCGTCATCGTCTGCTGTCAAGTCTGCGCTGGAGTCCAGGATTTAGCCGCCTAAAGCCTGGGCTCCAACTAATACTTCCCGTCACGCACTTCGAATTGCGTCGGCTTGTTTAACGTTTCTTTACCTTGCTGCAACCAGTCAGCGATCCAATCGATCATTTGCGTCACGGTGACGGCGGGAAGCCCAAACAGTTGATGCGATAACGACGCGTCATTCAACCAAGCTGTTTCTTTTGGTTGTCCTACGAAGCGTGGTGTTCGCCCGAAGCGTTCGCCGAACATTGTCGCGACGTCACGTACTTTCAAAATGCCCGGCCCCGTGACGTTCAATATAAACGGAGGCGCCGACACATGTGAGAGCGACTGAATCACGTGAGCAACGGCGTCACCTTGCCAGATGACGTTGGCGTAGCCGGTATCGAGCGACACTTCTTCGTCTTGCAGAACTTTCTGCGCAATATCGACCAGGACACCGTACCGCAATTCGACCGAATAGTTTAGCCGGATCAGCGAGACCCGCGTGCCGTTTCGTTCGGACGCTTCACTGAACGCATGCTCTCGGCCCAAACAGGACTGAGCGTACTCGCCTGGCGGATTCGTTGACGACTTTTCGGACGAGCCTCCCGATTCAGGCGTCACGTAGTCGTAGACGCATCCGGTCGAAAGAGCCACAATTCGCGATTGCCTGTAGCGTTCCGCGACCAACCGAGGCATCGTCAAATTCATCTGTTCTAGCAGCGCGGCGTTGCCCGAAGTGCCGAATTTGATTCCTGCCAAGTAAAAAACGTTTTCCGCCAGCGGAAGTTTGTCGACTTGATCGGGGTTGCTCATGTCGGCAGCAAGGACTTCGAATCCTGCGGCCTCGAATTCCGCACGTTTTCGCTGCGAACCGAATCGAGAGACCGTGATGACTTGATCCGTCCTCCCTAGTGATTCGAGCGCACGGCTCAGCATGCGGCTGACGTGGAAGCCCATTTTCCCGCCCGCTCCGAGAACTGCAAACCGTCCCGGGGATTCGCCGACTGCCCGCAAAACTCCGGCCGTTGGCTTCGTGATTAGCTCGTCAAGTTCATCGGTCGATTGAATCGTGCTCATCGGCAGTCCAATTGCAGAAGCTCTGCATTCTTCGGAAACTCACTGCTACCAGAAATCACCGAGGAAGCAGATTTTCAGATGTTGAGCATACGACTTTGTGAAGTTTGTTTCCATCGGTTGGACATGAAGACTCGATTCCCGTTTCGATACGGAATCGCGACCATGACGGAGGCTCCGCACCTATTCGTCCAGACGACTGTCGAAGCAAATGGACAAATCGTGCACGGAATCAGCTCGGATGGCCTCCCACCAAAATGGTTTACGAAGAATTCAGACACCGCTTTTCAGGACGACGATTTGCCGTCAATGCTGCGAGTCATTCGCAACGCAGCCGACATTGGCGTGCAGCTCGGACGTCGCCGCAGCTTCTTTGACTGGTGGCGGGGCCTGTATCAAGCTCAACACGATTGGGCCGACGAGAATGGGATCGAGCAGTTACTTGCGGGCTTTGGAGTGAGCCTAATCGAGCGAGCGGTTCTGGACGCTGTATGCCGGAGCTTGAATTCGCCGCTCCACAAAGTCTTGCGGGAAAACGCACTGGAGGTGGACTTCAGATCACTGAGGCCGCAACTTCGATCGATAACGCCCGCGGACGTTTTGCCAAATCGCCCTCGGTCGAAAGTAGCGATTCGGCACACCGTCGGCTTGAGCGACGTTCTTTCGAACACCGAGCACGCCAACCGAGATGCTTCTGACGACGGACTGCCATACACGCTGGAAGAGAACATCCAAACATATGGAATTCGCTACTTCAAAATAAAACTCTGCGGCGACGCTGCCGCTGACCGGGACCGGCTGCGCGAAATCTTCCAAGTTATCGAACGGACGGCCGGAACCGATGCTCGGTTTACGCTCGACGGCAACGAAAGTTTTCCGACGATCGAAGTTTTTCGTCGCGCGTGGACCGATTTTCTGGCTGACGACTCAATCCGCGGCTTCGCAGAGCGTTCTTTGCTGTTTGTAGAACAACCAGTAGACCGCGCCGCGACGCTGTCAGACGATTGCGGTCGTGATCTGGCGGAGTGGACGGACGCCCCGCCGATCATCATCGACGAATCGGACGCTGACATGTCCAGCTTTCCGCGAGCGTTAGAACTTGGCTATTCCGGAACTAGCCATAAAAACTGCAAGGGAATCCTCAAGGGCCTGTTCACTCTGGCCACCGTCTTCGCCAATGAAACGGAATCCGGCACGCGTCCGATTCTGTCCGCGGAAGATTTGGGGAATGTCGGGCCGGTTGCTTTGCTGCAAGATTTGGCGTCGGTTGCGACCTTCGGCATATCGCACGTCGAGCGAAATGGTCACCACTATTTCGCTGGGCTCAGTATGTTTTCTGACGAACTACAACAACTGATGCTCGAACATCACGGCGATTTGTACAGCCGACGCGGTGGGTTCGTTGCGTTGAATCCTCAAAATGGCGATTTGCATTTAGACAGTGTCAACGCCGCGCCGTTCGGTTTGCAGCCGCTCATTGATGTGTCGCAATTTGCCAGCTGGGATTTCTAACATCGGTTGATTGCTCTGGCGAGCAAAATGCTTCAGACTGGTCCCGCGTATTCTCATTTGTCGCCACCAACAATTCCGAAGAGACGTTCATGTCTGATCGAAAAATGACTCCTTGGTACCAACGGATTGGCCCCGGTTTGATCACCGCTTGCGTCGTGATTGGCCCCGGTAGCATCATGACCAGCTCGACCATCGGCGCGAACGACAAGTACTCGATGCTGTGGGTCGTGGTCGTTTCAGTCATGTTCATGCTGCTATTTACGACGTTCGGAGCCAAGCTGGGTGCCGTCGCGACTGATTCTCCGGGCGACTTGATTCGCGAGAAAGCGGGAAGCTGGCTGGCGATTCTGGTCGGCATTGGAGTCTTTTTCATCTCCGCCGCATTCCAATCAGGCAACAATATCGGAGTCGCAGCCGCGTTCGAAGCGTTTGTCGATTCAAAGCCTCTGGTGACGGCATTGGTCGTACTTTTTAATGCACTCGCGATCTCGTTCTTGTTCTTCTTTCGCGATATGTATCGAGTGCTTGAAAAGCTGATGACGACGTTTGTCGGTCTGATGTTGGTCTGCTTTGCGATCAATCTCGTTCGACTGGGTCCCGATCCCGTTGGCATGGCCCAAGGCTTGATTCCTTCGCTGGGCGAATCGGGCGAGATGCTGCCAGTGTTGGGGCTCGTCGGTACAACGTTCGTCATCACGGCTGCGTTTTATCAAGCGTATCTGGTCAGGCAAAAAGGTTGGACTGTCGACGATCTTCCCAGCGGCCGGATCGATGCACGAGTCGGCGCCTCGATCATGTTCCTAATTACCGTGATGCTGATGTCGACCGCCGCTGCAGGACTTTATACAGGGGAGAAAATCACGTTGAAGGATCCTGTTGCGGTCGCGACGAGCTTAGAAGTTACGTTCGGGCCCATGGCAAAGGTAATTTTTTGCATGGGCCTTTTCTCTGCTGCATACTCCTCGTTTCTTGTGAATTCAATGATCGGTGGCTTCATGGCATCAGATGGTTTGGGAATCGGCAGCGATCCGCGAGCACTCGGACCTCGGTTGTTGACCACGGTTGCGCTGTTAACCGGAATGGCTGTTGGAGTCGCGACATTGATGTTTAACTTCGACCGGACACCGACAATCATCGCCGCTCAGGCCGTCACAGTCGTCGCCGCGCCGCTGGTCGCAGGAGTGCTGTTATGGCTAACCAGCTCGCGAGATGTCATGGGCGTGCACGTCAACAAACCGATCACAACACTGTTCGGTGTCGTGGGATTGGTGTTGCTGATCGCCATGGCAGGCAAAACCGCATTTGTCGACTTGCCGGGAAAAGTCAACAACTATCTCCATCCGCCTACAGCTGCGGCGTCTGAAGAAACGGCTGCTCCGGAAGCGCCGAAATAAGTGGCGAAACAGAACGAATCAGAGGCAAGCGAGAATTCACGAGCGAAGGCAGTCATCAGAAAGGGTACGATGTCACAAATCCAATTTCAGCGGTTTGAAGCAACTAAATCCGGTCTGTTTACTTTAAGTCGCGACAAAAGTGCGATTGAAGCAGCTCAAGACCAAGCCATAAGGTGGATCGAAACTCATCCCGAAGCCGAGATTATCAACATCGACACAGCGTGCGCGAGCCTGTTGACGGTCGTGACCGTGTGGTATCGCTCTGCATGAGTTTCGCTCGCTGTAACTTCCAATCTTGGTGACTCTTCACCTCAAAACTGACTGCGATGTAGATTCGAGACATCATTCATTGACGTCACGTGAAATGTGATTAGTTTCGAAGTCAGCTATTTGTCGGAACCAACTCTGGTTGCGTTTGCACTTTCCAGATCGGTTCAGCTGCATTTTGGAGACGCCAATGAAACTATCACGAACTCTATTCTCACTGCTCATCATCATCTTTTCCTCGACGCTTCATGCGGGGACGATCGCGGTCACTGAGTTTCTCAGCAACCCCGATGGCCAAGACAGCGGTCGCGAATTCATCGAATTGTACAACTACAGCAATTCGCCTATCGACCTGACCGGCTACACGATCACGGACGAAGGCACCGACTCGTTGACGATGTCTGGAATTACAATCGGCGCTGGCGACTTTGTGATTCTCGTCAATACCGGCGGCGACATGAGCGAAGCTCAGGCAAAAGCTGTTTTCGAAACCGCTTGGCTGGGTGGCGCTGCGGACGCTCGAGTCTTTGGTGCCAACTTCGGGAGCCTTTCCAATAGCGAGGACGAGATCATCGTTACGGATTCCGGCAGCACGGTCGTGTGGTCGCTGGCCTACGGAAACGACGAAGACGAAGATTCTACAGCACTGATCGACGACACATTTGGCACGACGACTTTCGGAACGTCAGCGGCTCCCGGAATCGTGCGATCCGGCGACGATAACGGTACTGCAGGTTACTTGGGCTACGAAGATTCTGGCGGATTTGCGACGGTGTGGTTCGAGGACATCGCAGCCATCGACAACTCTGCGTTCCTCACGACGCTTGGTCTTGATGGAGCGTTTTATGACGGCATCAGTCGCTCCGAAGCCGACCCGCTCATGCTCACATCAGCCGTTCCCGAACCGGCGGTTCCTGCATTGAGCTTGCTTGCAATTCTGCTGCCGTTCTGGCGCCGGGGCGCAAGCTTCTAGCTTGCGGTCCAGTTGGACGGACTTGTTCGCAAGCTGGATACGTTTTCAGCTTGCGATCGGAACACTTTTTCCTGTCACGGGACTTCTTTCTGCCGCAGCACTGCTTCGTATCGCACCAAGGTCAGTCCGAACGCCTCGTTTCTTCTAATCCCAGGACACATTGTGTCAGAGACGACCGCGAGCTGGGTGCGTATGCCACAAGAAACGCCTAGCAAAGAAGCCTACGAGGCAATTCCGTGCTGACGACGTACTAGACGGACCTCATTGCGACGCCATATAGTGTCGGGTTGTGCCATTTTGAGACCAACCATCGACCAGGAACGCCTGCGGGTCTAAGCCGCTCAGTGACATGCAAACAATGCTCGAATCCAGCCATACTACGCCTCTCGAACACATTCCCTGTACCGTACTCAAGCACATGCGTGACGTGTGCGCGGCTGTGGCACGGCAGATCGCCGACCTCATTCGCGCTCGGGCTGACGAAGGGCGAAAGTGCGTGCTAGGTCTGGCGACAGGGTCAACGCCTGTCGGAGTCTACAACGAGCTCGTGCGACTTCATCGCGAGGAAGGGCTGTCATTCCAAAACGTGGTGACGTTCAATTTGGACGAATACTTCCCAATGCAGCCGAACGAGCTACAAAGCTACGTTCGATTTATGCGCGAACATCTGTTCGATCTGGTCGATATCCTGCCAGAGAATGTGCACATTCCCGATGGCACTTTAGACGCCGATGCGATCCACAAATTCTGTCAGGAATACGAACAGAAGATAGTTGACGCCGGTGGAATCGACGTTCAGTTGCTGGGAATCGGCAGAACAGGGCACATCGGTTTCAATGAGCCGGGTTCTGGAGTCAGCAGTCGAACTCGCTTGATCACGTTGGACCGGATAACTCGCATTGATGCGGCGAGCGATTTCTTTGGCGAAGAGAACGTTCCTCGTCGCGCAATCACGATGGGTGTCGGCACGATTCTGGACGCAAAAAAAGTCATCATGCTGGCGTTTGGTGAGCACAAAGCCAATATCGTAGCTCAAGCAGTCGAAGGTCCCGTAACGCCGGCCGTCGCGGCAAGCTTCTTGCAGCAACATCCCAATGCCCAAGTCGTCCTGGACGAAGCCGCTGCTGCTGGACTGACTCGTTCAAAGTTCCCGTGGCTCGTCCAGTCAGTCGACTGGGATGACAAGCTTACTCGCCGAGCCGTAATCTGGCTGGCGCAGAAAGTCGAAAAACCGCTGCTGAAGCTAACCGACCAAGACTACAACGAAGAGGGGTTGCAGGATCTGCTCGCCGCTCATGGTTCAGCCTACGACATTAACCTGTCTGTCTTTCGTCACCTGCAACGGACGATTAGCGGATGGCCCGGCGGAAAACCGGACCACGAGAAAAAGCCCGGCGATCTCGATCGACCGCACGATGCCATTTTTCCGAAACGTGTCATCCTGTTTTCGCCACACCCTGACGACGACGTGATTTCGATGGGTGGTACTTTGATTCGATTGGTCGAACATGGTCACGAGGTCCACATCGCCTATCAGACATCGGGAAATATCGCCGTCTTTGATGACGACGCGATTCGATTTGCCGATTTTGTCGCCGATTTCAACCGGCACTTTGGCATCGATCCCGACCGCTCGTCGAAACTGGAAGACCACATCGACGAATTCCTCAAGAACAAAAAAGCTGGCCAAGTAGACAGCCCCGAAGTTCAACAGATCAAAGGCTTGATACGTCGCTGTGAAGCAAAAGCTGGCGCGCGATGTTGTGGTGTGCCGGAGGAACGTCTCCACTTTATGGACTTGCCGTTCTACGAAACAGGACGCGTCAAGAAATTGCCACTGTCGGACAAGGATATCGAATTAACCGCCAACTTGTTGGAGCAAATCAAGCCGCACCAAATCTACGCAGCTGGTGATCTTTCGGATCCGCACGGAACTCACAGAACGTGTTTGACTGCCGTCATCAAGGCGTGCGAGCAAGTTAAAGATTCGGAATGGTACAATGACTGTGTCGTTTGGCTTTATCGCGGAGCTTGGCAAGAGTGGAATCCAGAACAGATCGAAATGGCAGTTCCGCTTAGCCCAAGAGAGGTATCGCAGAAGCGCCAAGCGATCTTTAAGCACGAATCGCAGAAGGACCGAGCACTATTCCCCGGCCCCGACATGCGAGAATTCTGGCAGCGTGCTGAAGCGAGAAACGCGGGAACCGCGCGTCTCTATGACCGACTTGGGTTGGCCGAGTATGAGGCAATCGAAGGGTTTGTCCGGTGGGACGGCAACAGTGATATTTAGCGCCGCGCTCGCTGAGAACCGAGACGGCACTAGCATCTCAGAGCGGAACACCGTACGTTATTTCACCGTTGCCGACTGTTCTAATCTCGATCGAGTAGTTTGTCGGCACAGCTCGACGTTAGCCAACAGATACGCAAATCGTCATTTCGGTGAGTCGCATCACCGGTTCGAAAGTGGCCTTGCCACACTAGGAGTTGCAAAAAACATGCACACACCGAAACTCGCTTTCTTTGCTTTCATCGTGATCGCTGCGATCGCAAATTCGCTTGCCGCGGCAACTCTCACCATCGGCAGCGTTGCCCCCGAGCTGGACATCGAACATTGGGTCCAGGACGGCGAAGGTAAGTTCAAACCAGTTACGAAATTTGAAGAAGGCAAAGTTTATATCGTTGAGTTTTGGGCGACGTGGTGCGGACCATGCATTCGGTTTATGCCTCATCTGGCAGAGCTGCAGCAGAAGTACGCAGACAAAGGAGTGCAACTGATCAGCGTCAGCAACGAAACACTTTTTGAGGTCACCAAGTTCCTAGAAAGGGCCGTTCCCGGCGGGGACGGACAAACATTCAAAGAGCTCACCAAGGTCTACTGCCTGACGGCAGATCCAGATCGCTCATGCGGTACCGACTACATGGCTGCCGCTGGAAAAACTTCTATTCCAACTGCCTTTCTTGTCGGCAAAACAGGCAAAATCGAATGGATCGGGCACCCGATGGACCTGGAACAGCCGCTCGAAGATGTCGTCGCAGACAAATGGGATCGTGACGCATTCCTTGTTAAGTATAAGAAGCAGCAAGAAATTGAAGTCGCGATCATGGGGGCCCAAAAGCTTGCGGAAGCCGGTGACTTCGCCAAGGCAATCGAACAGATTGATCAGTTGCTGAATGATGATCTTCCAGACATGGAACGAGCCCAGTTGATGCAAATGCGTCCGTTGTACGCGATCTTTTCGGGCAGCGATGCTGGCTTGGCTGAACTCAACAAACAAGCTGCCGAAGCTCGCGACGATTGGCGAGCCAACGCAAACGTCGGAATCATAGTTGCAAAGTCACTTCAAGAAAGTAAACAAATTCCTGAAGACGTGCAAAAGCAGTACATCGCAATCGGCATTTCAGCACTCGAAAAGGCAATCGAAAAACAGGACAAGTTCCCAATTGTGTTTGTCGCATACGCCGACCTGCTCAGCCGAAGCGGCGATCTTGAAAAGGCAATCGAAGCTCAAACAAAAGTCGTTGAACTTTCCAAAGGCAACGCAAAAGTGATGAACGAGAACTTATTGAGAAAGATGAAGTCTGACTTGGAAAAGGAAAAAAAGTAGTCAGCATCGTCTTCTTTAGAGTCGTACGCGTCCACTCGATCGCGGCAATGGCTCCTTGACTTATTCAACGGCGAGTTGCCCAACTACACATCGCACAATCGCACGGCGTGTCGCAGTGCACCTAGCTTGTCTTCCCACGTCGGGATAAATTCTTGCGCAACAAAACCTTCGTAGCCACAGTCGACAATGGCTCGGATGATGGCGGAGTAGTTCAGTTCTTGATTCTCGTCGATTTCACAGCGGCCGGGATTGCCGGCAGTGTGGACGTGAGCGACGTAATCTTTGTACTGCCGAAATCGTCGAATGACATCGCCGTTCATGATTTGCACGTGGTAGATGTCAAAAAGCAATTTCATGCGTGGCGAATCTACTTTCCGGATCATATCCACGCAATGGTCCACGTCGTCACCAAAGTAGCCGGGGTGTCCTTTCATGGGGTGCGAGTCGTCTCGGCTGTTTAGATGCTCGAGCGCGACGTTGACGTTCTTTTGTTCCGCGTACTGGCAGACATCTTTCCAAAGTTCGATGCAGTTCTTCTCTCCCTGAGCATCCGAAATCCCCGGAGTTCGCATGCCCGTGAACGCGATGACGTTCGGACAATCCCATTCTGCTGCGGTGTCGATGCCGTCGATCAGCTTTTGCTTGCATGACTCGCGGTTGGCTGGATCGAACGGACCATCCTTAAAACCGTGACTGCTCGTGATGGCAACGCCCAGTCCGTGTTGCTTCATCAGCGGGTAATACTGCTTGTCAATTCCTTCCATGGCGACCATGCCCATATTCGCGCAGGCAGCAATCAGCTTTTCCTTGGGCAGATCGCCGAAGCACCAAGCCATCACTGACTGCTTGACGTTCTTCGCGGTGGCCTTGTAGTCTTCCGGAGGAATCTTGGTGTCCAGCGTTGACTCGGCTGCGAGCGCATGCGAACCGCTTGCGACAGCACTACCAGCAGCTAACACCCCACCCGCTACCTGCATTGCCTGCCGTCTTGAAAGCTGACTGTATTGTCCTGCATCTGCCATCGTATTTCCTCGTAAATCGGATTGGTAAGGTATTCCGAGTTTCCGTATCCTAACGGTTTCTGCAGGGACTGACATCAGGCCAGGCTTGCTCAGGCCGGACAACGGCAGCAAGCCATTACAAGCGTCATAAAACCTTGCGTGACCGATCGGCACGCATAATTTTTGCGTGAATTGTCACCGCGATTTTCTCCGATGAACGAATGGGACAAGGAAGGATTCAACCGCCGTGAAGCCGAAGCGACTCGACCACAATCGCACGATTCTCCAGCGAGCGACGAAAGCCATTCGCTCTTTTGCAAAAGCAGATTCGTCTTCTGGCAGACGTCCGGACGAGATCCTGTTGCACGTAGGGTTGGCAAAAACCGGCACCACGTCGATTCAGCAGTTCTGTTACGAAAACAGCAGTGACTTGCAAGCTCACGGAATCCTGTATCCAAAGTCGGGTCTCCATGGCCCCGGCCACCAAGATCTCGGCATCGCAGCTCTGCCTCAACGACTGGCGAATGTTGACGTCGGCCACGACAGAAAGGCGACTGCGGAGCAAATCCTATCGAGCGTCAGTGCCGAACTGAACGGAGCGCCGGACCATGTCAACCGAATCCTGCTGAGCAGCGAACGTTTTGGCGCGTTGCGCGCCGACGAGATTCGCCACTTCTCAACGTTATTTCCTCGCCAGATCACGAAACCGATTCTTTACCTTCGTCGCCAAGACCTGCTGGCCGAATCACTGTTCGCTCAGGCTTTGCGAGCTCGCATCACGATCGCCAAAGAGCGAATTCTGTCGCCGCAAATCCCTGGCCACCACTTCATGCGATTCCATTCGCTTATCCAGAACTGGGAATCAGCATTTGGCGCTGGTAACGTGATTGTTCGCCGATTTCAGAAACGCAGCGACGGCAACGACATCATCCACGACTTTTTAGAAGCGATCGGCGCGTTGTCGATTCCGCGCAATGATTCAGGGTATCACCTGAACTCGAAACTTAGCCGAGACGCATTGCACTACTTGTACTTTCATACGAACTTACGGTACGGAACACGCGAATACAATTTGGTCGCAAAAAAACTCAGCGAATACAGCAAAGCGAACCCAACACCGCCTCAATACAGAAACTTCTTTTCACCCGCTGACCGACTCGCATTTCTGGAAAAGAACGCCGAAGAAAATCGCAAAGTCGCTCAGGAGTACTTCGGCACAAGTGAACTTTTCGACGGACCGCTCCCGTCACTCGATGAGCCATGGGAACCTTACCCAGGACTCGAAAAGTCGGCCCTATTTGAAATCGAATCTTACGTCAGTCCCGCACTGCACGCCGCGTGACTTGAATGCCGCGTGCGAAGCTCATGGCAAGTGGAATGTGTCCCACGCCGGCCAGTGTTCGTCGATTGTTGGCGAGCTGAGGATGACCGTGCAATCGGCTTCCTCAATCAGTTGTTCTACGAGACGCGCGTTGGTGGTGTCGAGCTCTGCGAAGGGCTCGTCGAGTAGCAAGACGCTCGGCTGAACGGCGAATGCTCTGGCAAGCGCAACGCGTCGTTTTTCGCCACCAGAAAGAGTCGTGGCGTTTTGATTGATCACATGTCGCAAGTCGAATCGCTCTAGCCACTCGACGGCGGCGCTGCGAACTTTTTTCGTATGAAACAGCTTTCCTTCGACTCCAAACCGAACATTCGAAAGCACGGAACCGCGAAACGTGAACGGGGCCTGATGCACGTAAACGCACGGACGTTCGGCAACGTTGATCTGACCGCTAAATTGGTTTTCCAGGCCAGCAAGAACTCGTAGCAAAGTCGTTTTGCCAGATCCATTTTCACCAACGACGGCGAGTTTTGTGCCTTTGCTTACCGCGAGCTGGTTCACGCTGCAAATCGCTTTTCCGTTTTTGATGACGCTCAAATCTCGCACTTCAATCACGATTGTCGCCCTCCAGCCGATATTGGAGCAACGCGATCAGCGCCGTAACGGTCATCGCGATGAGCAGCAAAATCAAGCTCATTGCGACGCCGCGTTCAAATTCGCCTCGAGATGTTTCCAGTGCCGTTGCGGTTGTCAGCGTGCGAGTCTGGCCCTCAATATTCCCTCCCACCATTAACGCAATCCCAAGTTCGGTGATGCATCTGGCGAACGCGGTCAACACCGCAAGCACCACTGCAAACCTCGCTTCTGACAGGCACGTGATCAGTTGCCTCAGTCGTCCTGCTCCGAGCGTTTTCGCTGTCTCGATGACGCGGTAATCTAGAGATCGCACTGCACCGTGCGTCCAGGTTACGACGATGGGAAACGCTAACAGCAACTCGCCAACAATGATCGCTGTTTTTGTGTACAGCAGATTGAGATCGGCCAATGGCCCTCGCCGCGTGAACAGGCCGTAACAGAGCAGCCCGATGAGAACCGTGGGAAGACTCATTGCTGCTCGGCACAGCACGACAACAACCCGTCGTCCGACGAATCGAGCCTGAGCCAGCCACACGCCAAACGGAATCGCGACGAAGCTGGCGATAAGCACTGAAACACACGAAATGGAAAGGCTTCGCCAGCCGGCCTGGAGTACGCTGGGATCTCCGCTTAAAAGCAACGAAAACGCGCCGGAGATGCCTTCCCAGAAAAACTGCATGGTTACTGGTTCTTGCCGGAACTAGACGATGGACGCGAAGACCAAAACAGTTGGTTGCCGTTCGCTCGATACGACTCTATGGCTTCTTGTGTTTCCGGCGACAATAAGAAATCGTAAAACAAGTTCGCCAAATCATGGTTGATTAGTTTACTCTTGTTTGGATTGACCACGATAACAGAGTACGGATTGTGCAACACCTGGTCGCGTCCGGAATAGACGACTAGTTCAACGTCGGATTGCCGTTTTAGGAAGGTACCGACATCGGAAATCGTGTAGGCGTTTTTTTCATCAGCGATTTCCAGAGCCCGTCCCATTCCCTGTCCGACGGAGAGGTAATCGTTCCACGGCTCGAATTCTCCGACGTCAGCCCAGATCTGCATTTCTCTTTTATGAGTCCCGCTATCGTCGCCTCGCGATACAAACGGCTGTTGCTGTGCCAGTATTTTTCGAAACGCATCGACGGTGGCTAGTCCAGCAATTCTAGCTGGATCATCTTTTGGACCGACGAGCACGAAATGGTTGAACATAAACTCGTGATGGCGAGTCCCGTGCTCAGCCTGCATGAATTGCAGCTCGTCGTCGCGAGCGTGCACGATCAGCACGTCGACATCGCCTGCTTCGCCCAACCTCAATGCAGCACCCGTTCCCACGGCGATTATCTGAACTTCGCAAGTATTCGTGCTTTCAAATTTTGGAACCAGCACGTCCAGCAAACCGGAGTCGTTGGTACTTGTGGTCGTCGCCAGGCGAAGCGTTTGTAGTTTTTGTTGTGTCGGCGTGCCGCTGTCGCAGCCGGCAAACAGTGCGAATGAGATTAGTAGAGCGACGATTCGGAACAGATTGACGTTCGTGCCGACGAATCTTTTTTCACGCTCGCGGGGGCAATGGCGTCTACGCGAATGACTTAACCCTCCCGAGGGAGGGTCGAAGCTGAGGAACGAAGCTTCGGAGAGGGGTTGCTCGCAGGAGAAATGAAACTCGGCTTGCCACCTCGCCCCTCCCCGGAAACTCGCAAGCTCGTTTCCGACCCTCCCAAGGGGAGGGTGAAGTGCTTCTGTTTCGACTTGCGTAGACACCAATGCCATCGGATGAACTTGCTGACACCAAATGTGTTTAGATACCATCTCGTGAGCGACTTCGCTTCATGAGCCTATGTCACGTCAATGATCGCTTTGATAACACCGGATTCTGGTTTTGTCAGGCCATCGAATTCGGTCACGACTCGATCAATGTGCGTGCGGTGCGTAACCCAAGGATCAGTGTTGATCGTGCCGTCTTCAATGAGGCGAATGATTCTGGTGAAGTCTGGAGGTAACGCGTTTCGAGACGCCATCAACGTTGCCTCGCGCCGATGCATATCCGCGTGTTTGAATGAAACCTCTTCGTTTGTGATTCCGACATAAACGAGAGTGCCGGTGTGCGAAAGATACTGAAACGCGCCACCCATCGAGTGCTTGTTACCAGTCGCGTCGGTGATGAGCTGATACATGTTGCCGTCGGTCAGCTCCATCATGCGTTCGTTCTCGGAGCCATCACCTTTGAAATGCACCGTGTTCGTTATGCCGTAAGTTCGCTCGACGAATTCCAGTCGCTGCGGGTTCATGTCCATGACCGAAATCGTGGCGTCTGTTAGTCGAGCAAACTCGAGCGTCGCCAGGCCGATCGGCCCCATGCCGATGATCAACGCGTGATCGCCAGCTTTGGGAGCACCTCGATCATTCGCGTGACATCCGATGGCAAGCGTTTCCACGAGCGCCAGTTGGTCGTAGCCAAGTTTTTCTGACGGGTGGAGCTTCGATGCTCGCACCAAAAACGATTCGCACAGCCCGCCGTCGGTCATGACGCCGATCACCTGCAAATTCATGCAGCAGTTGATTGCACCACGGCGGCATGGAAAGCACTCACCACAATTCATGTACGGTTCAATGCTGCAGCGATCGCCTACTTTGACGTTGTCCACTCCGTCGCCGATTGCGAGAACTTCGACGCCTAGCTCGTGGCCGGGAATTCGAGGGAAATCAAAGAACGGGAATTTCCCCAGGTAGCAACTGACGTCCGTACCGCAAATTCCCATGCGGTGCGTTCGCACGAGTGCCTCGCCGGGCCCCGGCTGGTCCGGCTCGGGAATATCGATCTGACGCAGTTTCTTCGGTTCGCAGATTTGTACGGCAAGCAAAGTTTGGTTTCCTATCGAAAGAACGCCTTGCCACGGTTGTAGCAGAAGATCACTCAACGAAAACGGGAGCAGCGTTTGCTGCTCCCGATAACAGGTCTCACAAATGAGGCGTTCTATTAAAGAGCCTCTTCACCAGTTTCGCCCGTTCGAATACGAACGGTCGTTTCCAGATCGGTCACGAAAATCTTTCCGTCTCCGATCTGGCCGGTTTGCGCTGCTCGCATAATCGTATCGACGGTCGATTGTAACTGCGAGTCGGCGCAGACGACTTCCATTTTCACCTTCGGCACAAAGTCGACAGTGTACTCAGTGCCGCGATAGGTTTCCTTGTGGCCCTTTTGTCGGCCGAATCCTCGAACTTCGGTAATTGTCATGCCGTGAACGCCTGCTTCGGAAAGCGCGTTCTTAACTTCTTCGAGTTTGAAGTGGCGAATGACAGCCTCAATTTTTTTCATGGTTAGTTCTCCGAATCGAGCACCCAAACTGCCTGGATTCGTTTTCGCTGCGAATTCGATCAGGTGCGGATTTCAACATTGACGGTCCAAAAGGACAATGGCGTGAAATCACGCTTATCCGATTATTAGAATATATAGCCTTCTTCGCCATGTTCTGCGAGGTCGAGTCCCCGAATTTCCTTTTCTTGCGAAACTCGAAGACCAATGGTCATGTTCAAAATGACCAGCAGAATGGCAGTCACAACGGCGGCAAATACGATCGTAATCCCAGCTGCGACTACCTGAGCGATTACCAACTGGACGGCTCCCGAATCATAAAAAAGACCGTCTTCGCCGCCAACATCTTTGCTTGCGAATACTCCGGTCAGTATCGCACCTAACAGGCCACCGATCCCGTGAACGCCGAACGCGTCCAGTGAATCGTCATAGCCGAACATCGGCTTCAGACGGCTGCATGCGAAATAGCACACCACGCCACCGGCAGCTCCCATGACCAATGCTGGCATCGGCTGGACGAAGCCAGCGGCTGGTGTAATACAGACGAGCCCCGCGACCGCGCCGGATGCCGCGCCGAGAATACTCGGCTTGCGGTGAATCAGCCACTCAACCACAGCCCACGCGACCGCTCCGGCAGCGGCCGAAAAGTGAGTCGTCACTAGAGCATTCGCGGCTGAGCCGCCCGCAGAAAGTGCACTGCCAGCATTGAATCCAAACCAACCGACCCACAACATGCCAGCACCTAAGGCGGTGTACGTCAAGTTGTGAGGTCGCATGTCTTCATGGCCGAATCCGAGACGTTTTCCGAGGAAGAACGCACAGATTAGTGCCGACACTCCGGAACTAATATGGACAACCGTTCCGCCAGCGAAGTCGAGTGCTCCCTTCATGATGGCACCTTCGCCACCACGGTAGAGCATTCCTTCTCCCCAAACCCAATGGCACAGCGGGCAATAAACAATCAGCCCCCATAAAATCGAAAACACGACCATGGCGCTGAACTTCATCCGCTCGGCAACCGCTCCGCATATCAGAGCTGGAGTGATAATGAAAAACATTCCTTGGAATGCCATGAACGTCAGTGTGGGGATTGTGCCGCTAACCGGCGCTTCGCCGTCCACCATGGTCACACCGTTCAGGAACAAGTGATCCATGTTTCCGATGTAAGGATCAGTCCCACCGAACGCCAACGTGTATCCGATGATTCCCCAGAGCATCGTCATGATGCCCATCAGAAAAAGGCATTGCATGATTACGCTGAGGACATTCTTGCGGCGCACGAGCCCGCTGTAGAACATTGCAAGTCCAGGAACCGTCATGAACAACACCAACCCACACGAAACCAACATCCAGGCGTTGTCGCCTGTGTCGATCGTGGCTGGTGCTTCTTCTTGAGCAAACAGGTTACCTGAAAGGAATACTCCCAGTAGAAAAACGAAATGACCGCATGAACGTAAACGTCCCATCGAGGAAATCTCCCGCCACAAGCGCATGCTTCAGTAAGGATAATCCCAGCGACGATCGGGGCGAATCGAACGTACACTGTCCGCCTCCAGGAACCACAACCGCCCGCATGGCCGGTTTGCCTAAAGTGATTCCTCGTGATTTGCCAAAAAGTTAATTTCTTTTGCCTGGCGAGTAAACCATGCAAGTATTCGGATTCGGCAAACAAACGACAATTGACGCCAAATGTAAACTTGGGTAATCGACAAGCGTTGGACACGCCCCGTCGATTTCGGACTCGATCGTGTTGCGAATCTACGCCCTCCACTCAACGTCCGCTGTTCCAGCCAGTTGGTTTTGGAAACGCGCCATCACGAACAGACAGTCACTGAGCCGATTGAAATAAGGCAGGATCTGATCCGAGATCTGAGCGTCACGAGCCAACCCAACGATCAAACGCTCGGCACGCCGACAAACGGCTCTCGCCAAATGAACGTGAGCTGCGGCGGATGAACCTCCTGGCAGAATGAAGGTTTTTAGCGGCGGCAAGCTTTCCTCCATTTTGTCGATCGCGACTTCTAACGCGACGACTCGATCAACCGAAATCGGTGCCATGGACAGCTTGTCGCGAGTCGGCGTTGCGAGTTCAGAGCCGATGGAAAACAGATCCGATTGAATGCTGCAAAGCAGCTGCTTTGAGTCGCCGTCCAGCATATGAGACTCCGCGACGCCGATGGCGGAACTAAGTTCGTCGACCGTTCCGTATGCTTCGACTCGTGGATCGTCCTTCCTCACGCGAGGCCCTGCGAATAACCCCGTCTCGCCGCTGTCACCAGTTTTCGTGTAGATTTTCATGGTCTGATTTTCGCCGCCGCGGGAATTGCCAAGCTTCGTTCGCCTCAAGGATCTTTAGCAAGATCCACTA
>JAGQPC010000319.1 GCA_020426925.1 Planctomycetales bacterium
CCGCCTCCGGCCATCCACATCGTGAAACCAGTGTTGTGGTGGTCGCGGCCGACGCCTCCTTGAGCTTCGGGCGATCGACCGAATTCGCCTCCCCATAAAACCAATGTCGAATCTAGTAGGCCTCTGCATTTTAGATCGGTCAACAAGCCAGCGATAGGCTTATCGGTTTCGCCTGCCATCCGTCGATGGTTCTCTTCGATGTCTTTGTGAGCGTCCCATTGCTTTGCTCCAGGTCCGCCGCCAGAAACAACGACCGTGAAGCGAACGCCCGATTCGACCAACTTTCGAGCTAACAAGCAGCGGCGAGCGTAATCGTGCGTTGGTTCAACTCCAACGCCGTACAAATCCAGAGTTTCCTTGGATTCGCTGGCGAGGTCAAACACTTCCGGCGCTTCCATTTGCATTTTGAATGCCAGGTCATAGCTGCGAATTCGTGCTGACAGCTCGTCATCCGATGGCGCTAACGACGCTTGATTTATCTTCTGGATAAAATCTACCGTTTTTCGTCTGTTGGCTGGCGCAGTGCCAGCAGGCAAATCCAAATTCAGAATTGGCCGATCACCCGGCCGGAACATCGTCGGCTGATGAGACGCCGGCAGAAAACCGTTTGCGTACATCGGCTGACCGGCTTCGAGTGCTCCATCAGGATCGGGCATGACCACATACGATGGCATCGAGTCGCTTTCATTTCCCAGCCCATAGACGACCCACGAACCCATGCTCGGGTAGCCAGGGATTACTCGCCCGGTAAACAGTTCGTACTGTGCCGCGGAATGCACGACGACGTTGCCGTAGCAAGAACGGATCACGGCGATGTCATCGATGCACTTCGCGCAATGCGGAAACAATTCGGATACTTCAATCCCGCTGTTGCCGTGTTTCTTGAATTTCGCAAACGATCCCAGCAGCTTCGCGTCGTTTTGAATGAATTGATACTTTGCATCCCCGAACGATTTTGGACGTGGCTGCCCATGTAGTTTGTTCAGCAAAGGCTTGGGGTCAAAAGTTTCCAAATGGCTAGGGCCACCAGCCATGAAAAGGAAAATGACGGACTTCGCTTTTCCCGCCGTCGGCGAAGGCAACGACGCGGCTCGCAAATCTGCATCACGCAACATCGACGATATCGCCAACGAGCCGAATCCGCAAAACGATCGGCGTATGAATTCACGCCTGCCGTGTTGAGCTTCGCATTGATCGTAAATCTGTTGCATCGGAATCTGTGCGAACTAGTCGACGTAGAGGAAAGCATTCAGGTTAAACGTGGCCAAAGCGAACTCTCGCAGTGATACTTCTTCGATGAAGGCGATCGAGAGTTCTCGTTCTTCATCCGTCGGTGAGCGTCCAGCTGCAAGCTGAAACGCAAGTTCGACTTGGCGACCAGCGTCATCACCTGCCTCGTGCCTTAATCGGTTGGCGAATGCGATCGCCAGTTCGTTCGACAATCGACCATTGAGCAGTTCGAGCGCCTGAGGTGCGTGCGTACTTTGCTCGCGGCCAGCACAACTTGTCTGAGCGGTCGGTTGATCGAACACTTCCATAAACGGCAAGCGAAGATTCCGTTTGGCGAGCAGATAAATGCTCCTGCGATAATGCTCTGACTCGTCCGAGGTCACGCTCCATTGGCTCGGTTTGTAGAGTTGATCGACCAGCTGTTGTTCGACCGGGACCCGGACGCTCTCGCCGCCCGCTTTTCCCTTCAGTTGCCCGGCAATCGATAACATCGCATCACGAATCTCTTCGGAAGTCAGCCTTCTGCGGTTGAATCGCCACAACAACCGGTCGTCAGGATCGATTTGTGCAGCGTGGGAATCGCTTGTTGATTTTGAAGATTGGCAATACGTGCTGCTCAGGACGATCGCCCGGTGCAGCGGCTTCAGCTGCCAATTGCTGTCGAGCAACAATGATGCGAGATGGTCGAGCAAATCTGGATGACTGGGCCGCTGACCGTTGCTGCCAAAATCGTTCGCTGTTGCTACCAACCCGTTGCCAAAGTGCTGCTGCCAAATTCGGTTTACGGCGACACGAGCGGTCATTGGGTTTTCGCGATCAGTCAGCCACGCCGCCAGCTGCGTTCGCGGTGTTTCACATTCCGGATCAAGCGTCGGAGCATCGTCCGGCAGCAGCACGCCCAATGGTCGCATGCCAACACGTGGGCCCGCCAGATCCGGGTTGCCACGAGTGAGCAAATGAATCGGAGTAACGTCGTCCGGATCGTTTTTGATGCTGCAGAGTGTTGGAAGTGGCGGCGGAAGCTGTGATTCCAGATCGAGAATCTTGTTTCGAGTTCGCTGTTCTTCTGCTCCCGTTTGCTCTGTTAACAGTTCCTTGAGCTTGTCGATTTGGTCCTGAATTTGTTTCGTTTCCGTGTTACAACGTTCTTTGACGTCGGCGGAAGCAAGGACGACGTTGTCTTCGTGCGTCGCAGCAAGAAACGCCTGCAACCGGTAGTAGTCGTGCTGCGAGATGGGATCGAACTTGTGGTCATGGCACCGAGCGCACCCAACGGTCAGGCCAAGAAATGCAGCGCCGACGATGTCCGTTCGTTCGGTCAGGACTTCGTTCCTGCTGCTGGCGACCAATTGATTGCCAGCATTTCGCCGCACCGTTCCAAGCCGGTGAAACCCTGCGGCGACTCGAAGCGTTGGATCTTCGGAGTCGATTTCATCTCCCGCCAGTTGCTCCGTCACGAATTGATCGTACGGTTTGTCGTCGTTGAACGATTCGATGACATAATCTCGGAAACGCCACGCGCCCGGCAGCAAGCGATCGTATTCAAACCCTTCTGACTCGGCATAACGCACGACGTCCAACCAATACTGAGCCCATTTTTCACCATAACGTGGGCTCGCGAGCAAGCGGTCGACAAGTTGCTCGTACGCGAACGGTGATTTGTCATCGACAAACGCAGCGACGTCCCCGGGTGTTGGCGGCAAGCCAAGCAGGTCGAAGTAAACTCGCCGAACGAGTTCCGTTCGAGTTGCCTGTGGTGACGGCGCAAGCTGCTGGTTCTCCAACTCGTGCAACACAAAGAAGTCGATTTCGTTTTGGGCCCACTCTTTGTTCTTTATCGCAGGCAGTTCTGGATTTCGGATCGGTTGAAACGCCCAGTATTCTCGTGCTTCGGCGTAGTCGGGTTCAGCTGGAAGAGGCGGATCGGATTCATCCGTCGGCATCACGGCTCCCGAACTAATCCATAGTTCGAAGTCGCGGACGATGGACTCAGCCAACGGACCGTCGGGCGGCATTTCTAGATCTTCATGTCGCAGCGCCTTAATCAGCAAACTTCTGGCGGGATCTCCAGGGACAATTGCTGGCCCCGTGTCACCGCCCGCGAGGATTTGCTTGCTCGAATCGAGTCGCAAGCTGCCTTCCACTTCTTTCGCCTGTGCCGAGTGACACTCGTAGCACTGCTGAACCAGCACCGGTTCAATTCGTTCTTTGAAGAACGCAAGATCCCGTTCCCGTTCGTCCGCCTCGGCATTTGCGAACGCCGAGGCAAACGCGATTGCGCAGGCCGGTGCGAAGATCAACCGCATAGTACGAATCGAGATCATATTGTCGCCCGAACTGAATTGGTGCCAACATGCAAGTGCGGATCATTGTAACACACGGGGGGGGCGTGAAGCGTTCGGCAATTCCAGTTTGGGGAGTTTCGTGCCGCTGCACGAATCTACAGCTATCGAGCGTTACTTAACCGTCAAAACCGAAAGTGCAATACCGCGCCAGTTCACGCCATGGTTACTTGCCGTCATGCTGATGGCCAAATGCGGAATCGTAGTACGCCCTGCCACCCGTCAACTTGATTATTGTCTCTTCAGCACTGGTCTGAATGAAGAACACGTCTTGAGGAATACCGGAGAAACCATGTGAGACGTGGATTTGTGAAGCAGGGCGAAAGCCAAATCGCGGGTAGTAATCTGCGTGTCCCAGCACAACAACGAAAGGACAAGAAGCGTCATGAAGACGGCGCAGTCCATCAGTCACAAGCAGGGATCCAACACCAGCACGCTGATGGCTTGGCGAGACGGACATTGGAGCCAACCCCATGCCAACGGTCTCATTAGTCGAGGTTCGAACAACGACTGGCGTGAATAGAGCGTGACCAACAACCTTAGATCCGGAACATGCGACGAGAGAAATAATTGTGTCATATCGCAAACGGAGTGAATCAATTAATTCGGACTCACCGTTGTACCCAAATTCGGAATTGGCGAAGGCGTCAATTGTGACCGTTCGAATTTGGTCATGATCGTCCGTGGTTTCTTTGCGTATGGAAATCATGGAAGCTACCGCGTGAACAAATAACACCCCGCTGCGACGGCCGAACTCGCGTCTGTTTGTTTGTTCGACGACGTCATCGCGTTGCGATCACTGCAACGATGAACGCCCCAATGACGAAAGCGATTGTACCAAAGCCCACTAGCGTTGGGATGCGCGTTAGTGGTCCGTGGACTGGCAGTGCGTGTCTTTTAGGATCATACGATGGAATGTTGATCTCATCGAGGTTGGTACGTTGTGTATTCCATTCGGATTCGTCTCTGAATGGCCATAATTTCGTTGTTGGTGGCATCTTTGCAGCCTGCGGAATCAGTGTCAAGAAATGCGACAACCCGAATCAACGCATTCCATGTTGGTTGCGTTACGGAAATTGGATGATCAACTGCGTCGTCATGAATTTGGTAGAGCTGCCTCGAGATTTGCCGAACGCTTTCATCGCGCGAATCCATGCACTCGCTGTTCAAATCGTCGAACGCGTACGTCGAGATCGTGCAATTCATGTACGCGACAATGGCATCACGAAGTTTTCGGCGATCATCGCAAGCGATCACGGTCATCTTCTGTGGCAGAACGTTCCGAATCACGGGGCGGAGAAGTGGATTCTGATTTCGAGACCGACTGCGTCGAGATCTCCAACGCATCTGCTGGTTCGTCTGAAATCAATCAGTATACGAGGTTGGCACCGAAATCGGGAATCTTCCCAGCCTTTACCTCACGCGACCATTGGTCAAGTTTCCCGTCTTCCATTTCCCAAAACTTGCGGCAGAGCTCAAAGTACTCCAACACGACTTCGGTTTCTCCCTTTTCGATCAGATCTTTTGCTAGGCTCATGTTCGGCCCGAATGAATCCATTTGCGGTGAACCTGGACTGTTGCCGGCTTTGATCAGGAATTGCTTTGCTTCATCGAGCCGCCCTTCGACTACTGCGATTCGGCCAAGTACGAGATGCCCGTCCTGAACAGCGTTTCCGTAGTTCCAGTCACCCTCGTACTTGGGAAGCAGTGCCAGCATTTCTTCCGCGTATTCTCGCGCTTCCTTAGTTTTGCCGAGCACAAATCGTGCTGACTCGATCCCGTTTCCAAAACGCGACGCGCGCAGGTGTGCGCAAGCGATCAGGTGACCACGAGACAACGTGTGCGATCAGTTTCATTCGTCTCCGTGACCCGTTCGTCTCTAGCAGGATCTGGCTCAGACGTTTGCACGAACGATTTGTTGCTGCCTCGGCCTTTTTTACGAGGTTTCGTGATCGATGGAGAGTCGCAGCGCGCCGCATCCGTAGTCACGTAGCAAATGACGGAATGTCACAGAGCCGTTTGAACGATTCCTCATCATCAAGATGTGTCCCGCATCTTGCTATCGACAAGTCTCTTGCTCCATTCCGAGCTGACGATTGTTGGAAGGCGTTTGGTGGACACGATCGCCGCTGGCTTGCCGAATGAAACAACAGTGTCAAAACTGGCGGACTTGATCCGAGCCGATATTGCGCAAATGGAAGCCGCACTCAGCCGTGACAAAGCAAGCGAATACACGGCTCAACTTGCTCAGAGAGATCAGGTTCGTGACGACGCGTTCGTTGCGTTGCGAGATTTTGCCAAAGCCAACTCCAACCGGTCCAATCCGGAAATCTCGCGGGCGGGCATGCTGGTCTACTCCGTTTTCGAGACTCGGGGATTAACCTTGTACTCGAAGGGCTACACGGAACAGTCGGCCGACATGAACTTGTTGCTGGAAGACTTATCGACCGAGGAAACTCAAGACGCTTTGGACGTGATGGGCGGAACGACGTGGTACGACGAACTCCGATTGGCTCAGGATTCCTTCGAGCAATTGGTTCGTGACAAGTTGTCAACTGAAGCGCAAGACACCATCTTGCCAACTCGGACGTCTCGGCTGCGGCTCACCGATCACATCGAAACGTTGCTGGGGTGCGTTCGTGCAGTGCACGATGTCGAAGCACAGGCCACCACGTCCGATGTTCGCGCCGCCCTGGACGAACTGATCAACTCGGTCAACGAGATCATTGTAAATGCGATGACGATCGCAAGAGCGCGCCAAACTCGAAGCGCATCGGTCGACGAACACAAAGAAGTCCAAGAAGTGCTCGAATCAGCCGGCATCTGATGGCCTGTCGGTTTCTGGCATTTTGATTCTACAGACTTGTTAACGCCTAGGCAGCCGTTGCGTTTTACGACGCAACGGCTATGGAAAGTCAACGTTTGGTTATAGAGCGTTCGCATCGCTGAACTGTCTGTCGGACTTTTTGGACGACGCACTGGTGTCTCATCTCGAACAGAATTCTGAACCTGGCCCCCATTCGCTGAGTCGCTAAGCTAAAGTTTGTCCAGCGTCTGCCGTCACAATCCTCGAAAAGTACTTCGGGATTTCTACCTCAGCAGTTTGTCGGCTTGTACAGGGCACGCTCTCATTTCACACGAATGGCTGACCGATCGATCGCACGACTTCCAAATTTGAAACGTTGTCGATCGGACAACACTGTCTCAGAGGTCGAAGTCGCTTTGATTTTCGCGTGGACCAAACACCGGCCTGCTCTTGGATCTCCTTCAATCCGATCTTCTCGTCACCGCGCTCCGCAAGCCGAAGAATTTCAGTGACCAAGAGTAAATAGCAAGCAACGATTACCAACCGGTTTTGACTGGGATTCTCCTCGTCGCTGAACTTCTGCAGAAAAGCTCTCCGCTCAGCCCCCAGTGGACCATTCTCATGACGATCAACGTCGAACTTTCTCTTGTAAATCTTCTCAAACATGGCCGCGTCTCCAAAGTAAAAATGAATTGGAAGCGACCAAAGATTATGTGGTGTGCCTGAATCCACAACCGGCCAAATCAAGACTCAAAACCGCGAACGCAACATAATCCGCGACGCCACATAAGTACAACTAATGGCCTGTCCACCGGTCGCCGTGAGAATGAGCTCTCGATAGTTTGAGACGCGCGTGTCGAATCCACCTTCGCCCCAACAGGAGTCCTGCTTGGTCGTGAAGTCCGCAATCGGTAAACGGTCTCCGAAAGATGTAATTCCAGCAATTGCGCCATTGATGAAGACGGGTCCGCCAGAGTCACCGTGCGTGGCAAGGAACTCGTCGTTGCAGGACCCCAGGTCCGAGGCCACCCCCCGTCAATCGAAGCGCATTGACAAGGTGTTCACCATTTGTTCAAGTCGCAGCAAACTGGGTTCTCCTTGCCAAAAGCAAGTTTCAACCTCGTACGTCCGCTGAACCCAAAAATCGCATCGCGCAGCCAGAGCGATGGACGTTCAATGACTAGATGCATGCTCGCTGCGGCGAAAACGGTGAAGGCCACACTCGCCAGCATCACGTCGATTCCATTGAGTTCAATTCCTGTCATCGCCAGAGTCTGATGTGTCAGGTGAAAGACGATCTTGTGGCAAAGGTACATCGAGTACGAGTAGGTTGCTAAGACCGACAGCGGTGCGAGTCGCAGTCGGAAAAGCCAGGAATGGGGACTGATGGCCGAAACGACGATCAATCCGTATCCTACCGCAAACAACAGAAAGAACTGTCGGACAATCGGCCGGAACCCAAGTTCTCGAATCGTCACTGTGGCGACGATGAAACCCACACCCAGCATGAACATCCACGTATGCTTCTTTTCGAGCCATTCTCTGAGGCGTGGCCGATACTGAAAGATCCATGCGATCAAAACTCCGATCGACAGACCATCCAGTCGTGCATAGGTCGGATAGTAAACCCACTTTTTCCATGCGTGGAGACGTTCGTTCGCGTCGGTTGTTTCCTGAAGAATGGCGACTGTGATTCGTTCGCGAAGTAAGATTCCCAGGACAACCAATATGCCTATGGCGATCGGGACGCGATACGACGAACGCCGCAGGCACGCCCACCCAAGAAGCAAGGGCACGACCAGATAGAACTGCTCTTCAACACAAAGCGACCATGCATGGGAAAACGTCTTGTGGTGAGCCACGTCAAGACCCAGGTTTTGAGTGAATGTCAGATACTTGATGACCGGCGCCAGTGATTCTGTTTCACGAGCCTCTGGGAGAAAGACATAGACCGCCAAAACACACAGGAATGGAGGCAGAATCCGAAAACTCCGCTTCAAGTAGAAATGAGATAGTGAGATTCGACGCGTCGTTTCGAGTTCTTTCATCAACTGCGAAGCAATGAGATAGCCGCTTAGGACAAAGAAAAGATCGACCCCTGTCCATCCCAGGCCGATGACGGTGTTGTCCATCCAAGCAGGATGGCTCCAACCATGCTGATAGTGAAATAGAAGGACTGCCATGACTGCGAAGGCTCGAAGTGTATCCAGACCATGTAATCGCGTCGGATGGGGATTTTTGTTTCGGTCGTTCATCTGGTTCTTTCTATGGAATCTCGTGTGGAATCGTCAGGACGTGCCTCATTCCGAATTCCTATCAAACGGTTCACGTGGCGAGGGCATTTCCTGATCGCGTGAAATCGCACTCACTATCGGACAGTGCGAATTTGAGTTGCGAATCCACCGATCTTTCTTTCAGATCACTGGAAATCCTCGACTGTGCTGCGTTGGATGTCGCACATCCTTAGAAAATCCTGGCCAGAACGCACTGTCGCTGCGATTTCACATAAGCTATGTGAGGCGACTATGTGTTAAGTCCGAAAGAAATGCCGCGCAATGACAAAAGGTCGGCGCAATGTGGCCGAAAACCTTCCTTTGGGTTTTCAACCAGTTCGATGAAAGGTAACGAGCTGTTGTCGTTTTTTTCACGGATACAGAAAACTCGTGTCCCATATATCTACGGTTTCTCCTGCGGAAACGAGCCGCCGCCCGTCTTTGCTGAATTCGAGATCGCCCTTGCCGATGAAGACCTGAACGAGTTTCGGGTGTGAATTGCCGCGATCCTCCTGCCGATGTTCTAAATCCCAGATGCGAATCGCATCATCCCGAGCAAACGTGGCGAGATATCTTCCGTCCCGGGTGAACGAGAGGTCACGCACCATGTCGCTCGTAACCTTCCACGTGATCGCTTCGCGATCAGGATTTTCCTGCGTGGACAACACCGTGATATTTCCGTTCAGGTCTCCAAAGGCCATCTGGTCGCCGCCGGGGCTGAACCCGGCGGCGGTAAAAGTCCCGAATGGAGCGTTGGGCTGATAAAGTAGCCGTCCTCCATCCAGCGTCTCCAATTCCGATTCGTTCCAGAGCCATACCTTCTGACTGCTAATCCCCGCCAGATAGCGACCACAACGACTGAAAGTCACCCATCCTATCGAAGGAATCAACCGGCCATCCTGCTGATCCAGGGGAACCTCAAGATCCCAGATTCGCGAGCCGAAACCGGGGCTCGTCGTGACAAGCCATTTTCCCTGCGGTTGAATGGAAACAAAGGTCATTAGTTCTAGCGTTTTTTTCGTCTGGTTTATCACCTCTCCCGTGACGGAATCCCAAATCACCAGTTGCCGAAAACGGTCTGCATCTTCCCCCCAACTGGGAATCACAATGGCGAGATCACGACCGTTCGAATGAACATCAAGGTCGGATGTCATCCGTCCCTTAAAATCAACGGGGCGGGGCTGATTGGCCTGAAGATCCCAGAGCACAACCCCCTGCCTGGTACTGCACGCGAGGACTTGCTCGTCTTCCATGAACTCAACATCAGATGAATAAGCTCCTAGATCAAACGATGTCATCGGTGTCGCCAGCTTCGGCTGTTCGGATGCATCCCAAACGACCAATGAATTGTCACAGCTGGCCGCCAAACGGGATCCATCCTGGCTGAATGCCAGCTTGTTGCGGTGAGTGAGAGTCCAGGGAGTCTGAAGGGTCAGGATCTCTCGACCGGTCTCCACTTGCCAGAGTCGGACCGTTCCATCGCGGCCCAGAGAAACCAAGCGAGAGTCATCCGCACTAAATTCAACGCTGTCCACAAAGAATGTATGACCTTGGAATTCTCTTTTCTTGGTTCCCGTGGTCAGATCCCACAGCGAAATATTGGAACGCGAGCCGCCCGTGGCTAGAAGCCGACCGTCGTGGCTGATCGCCAGTGTCCAGACGGGGCCCCCTTGTCCTTTCAAAGTCTGTTTGAGTTCTCCAGTTTCAGCCGAGTAGATACTGACGACTTGCGCGTTGTTCCCCGTGACAATCCATTTCGCATCAGAGCTGAATTGAGTGTCACTTATCCACCACGATTCTTCTCGTATCAGTTCGCGCGAGCGTTCTTTGTCATCCAGGTCCCAAATTCGCACCACCTGATCGTGACCCACGACAGCCAACTGGTGTTTCCTGGGATCGGGGTGAAAAGCCAGACAGGAAACGCTGTCGGATCTCTCCGCGATGACATTTCCCGTTTTCGAATTGAACACTTGCGCACCATTGGTTCCCAAGGACACTGCGAACATGTTTCCATCCGGACTGAATTCCACGTCGTCGACCGTCTCAACGCGTGATTCGTCTTGGTAAGTGACTTCCTTTACGAAAGGACGAACCGCAACTTCATCTTCATTCACCGAGACTTTGGAAAGCGTGCCATCAAGAGTTAACACGACCGCCGAATTCGATGATCTTGAATGCCAGTCGAAAGAGACAATGTTCTGATCGAAAACGAATTCCTGTGGTTCATTTCGTTTGCTGCAAGCCAGTCGATAGAGATAGTTCCACTCCCAATGCCGCAGGTCTGGCGGGCAATCGTCAAGCAGGGCCAGCGCAGCCGCGGGGCGTCCCTTGTTCATTTCTCCGTGAGCGAGATTGATCAACTGAAAGTAGTTCTGCTCCGATAGGTCGCCTTTAGCGTCTTGGGCGACTTTCGCCGCACGTTGCGCCGCACTTTTGGCCTCACGTTCGCTTGCGGCCGACTCATTAGCTGCAACCGTGAGTTGTCGGTTTCTCGCCGCATCGCGTTTCGCTCGAAGCATGCCAACGGTCGTGCCAATGATGCCCAGAAAGAGCGTGACAAGGATCAACGATCCGGCAATCACAGGCCCTTTGTTCCGCCGAAAGAACTTTTGCATTCTGTAAGACACAGACGGTGGGCGAGCTTCAATCTCCTCGTTTTCTAGGAACCTCTGGATATCCGCTGCAAAGTTGCCGGCCGTGTCGTACCTTCGGTTGCGTTCCTTTTCGATGGCCTTCATCACGATCCAATCCAAGTCACCTCGCAGGAACTGACCCAACTGGCGGGCATCCGTACTGCGCTGCTTGGTAATGATCGGCAGTTGATCACCCAGCGTACTCAACCGAGTCGACGGTTTGGGCAATTCGGCCTCGAGAATCAGTCGTTGCATCTCCGCATACGCTGTTCCCCGTAGTCGAGTCGCGTCAAGCGGTGTCGTTCCGGTCAATAATTCGTACAACAATACTCCCAGCGAATAGATGTCGCTGCGAGTATCGATATCCAGACCGCTCATCTGAGCTTGTTCGGGACTCATGTAGACCGGTGTTCCCACCATCTGTCCGTAGACCGTGAATAGTGTTTTTTCCGTCAACTGTTGACTGATCGCTTTGGAAACACCAAAGTCGATGATCTTTGGAACGGGACGATTGTCGTGAAGCGTGACCATCACGTTGCTAGGCTTCAAGTCCCGATGGATCACGCCTTTTTGATGTGCATGTTGAACCGCAAGACAAATCGTGGCGAACAGAGTGAGGCGCTCGTGCGTCGAAAGTTTGTTGCTATCGCAGAAATCCGTAAGCGGCACGCCCTTTACTAATTCCATGACGAAGTAAGGAGGACCGTCGTCGGTCTCGCCGCCGTCGAGAATTTTCGCAATGTTCGGATGATCCATCATCGCCAACGCTTGACGTTCGGCTTCAAAGCGCGCCACAACTTGCTTTGTATCCATTCCCGGCTTGATAATCTTCAAAGCCACTTTGCGGCGTACTGGAGAAACCTGCTCGGCCATGTACACAACGCCGAATCCGCCTTCGCCGATTTCTTGGAGCAACTTGTATGGGCCGATCGTCTTTCCGGAAAGGCCCTGAGTCGAATCTGCCGTTGCCGCCAACGGCCTCGGCCCTTTTTCGAGAAAACTGGCATCCGGGTCGCCCTCCTTCAGCAGGGCCACGATTCGTTCCACCTCTGCATCGCCTTGACAAACCTGCTTCAGGTACTCAAGTCGAGCTTCCGGAGTAGGGATTTGGAACGCGATTCGAAAGATTTCGTCTTCAGTCAGCAATTTCTGATTCACTTTGTTTTCTCCCATCAAAAATCATCTCGTTAATGGGAAGTGCGAAATCCGAATTCGAAACCACCGATCATTTTTTCAATTTCTACATGTTTTTTGAAATCTCGAGCTTTAACCATCCCTTCGCATAGGACCAATCGGCGATAGCGGTCGACGGAGCAACCCCCAACGCTTCGGCCGCCTGCTCGATGGTTAATCCGCCAAAATAGCGAAGTTTGACAAGAGCTGCCTTGCGAGGATGCAATGATTCGAATTTCGTTAACGCTTCATCAAGCGCGAGAACCGTTTCTGGTTTTTCCGAGTCTGCAAGTTCACCTTCGCAAATGCAGATACGATCTAGCTCACCACCCGCCTTGCGAGATTTCTTACGACGAGCTTGTTCGATCAGGATTCGACGCATGGCTTCTGCTGCGGCGCCGAAAAAGTGGCCTCGAGAATTCCATTTCGGATTGTCATCACGGCCAACCAACCGCAAATAGGCATCATGCACTAAAGCCGTTGCCTGAAGGGTCTGCCCAGGCTCCTCGTGGGCCAGTTTCGATGCCGCCAGCTTGCGCAGTTCGTCATATACTAATGGCAATAACTGTTCGGAGGCGTTTGGTGCGCCCTGTTCGATCTGAGAAAGGATTTGCGTAACATCGTTCATGTGATCCAAGATAACATCGCCGAAACGCCAATTCCATCGACTACCGCCTGATGTATCCTAGGCACGGGCGAAGATCACCGGTTCGCCGGAAAACGCAACGGTCGCGAACCGCACAAAGATCATTCACGACCGATTGGCCTCAATGATCGAGCAGATTCTTGGCGTTGTTGTTGCCGGAAGGCTTGGCACCAAACGCATCGGTCGGAATTACCGCCTACAGGAACGGTGATTTCTTCGAGACGTCGATGCGGCTGCGCCAATTTGCTAACTGAAAGCGGTCTCTTTTGGCAGGAAAGACCGCTGATCATAGACGAATTCTTTACGAGACATTGGATTGTCCAACTGCTGCATTCTCCCGATATCCAACTGACAGAGGTAAGGACACTGATGCGAGTACCGAATTGCAGAGTTTCTTAGCGAAAGAACAAGGGCGTTGTAACCAGAAATTCTGTTAGTGTTTTATCGTTTTCAAAAACGTCACCTATCGTCCTTTTCAGAGGCGTCGCATCAGCCGGCCGTGATATCGTTTCAAATGTTTGCTCGAATAATTTGAGTTTGTCGATTGTCGCCTGCAGGAACGTTTAAAAGCTCGCCAATTTGCGGTTCTTTCATCGTGCGATTATTAGTGTTCAATACCAGGAAAACAAAGGATGAATCTGAATTCAATGGTGTTCCTCGCGGGAGTCGGACAGTTGTGTCTTGTTGCCGTGAGCTTGGCAATTCCGCGTGTTCTGCGGTGGCGTGAAGACGTCGCTCAGCTCCGACCATTGACGCGACAGGTCTTCTGGACTTACGCGGCCTACATTTGGAGCACGAATCTCTTCTTCGGCATTGTCTCGGTCGCAATGAATTCGGAGTTGGTAGCCGGTGGACCCGTTTCCTCGGCTCTTTGCGTGTTCATCGCGATCTACTGGGGAGCGCGCGTGGGAATTCAATTTTTCTACTTCGACCGCAGTGACGCGCTCAAGGGATTTATCTTCGTCGTTGGCGAGATGATTCTGGTGGGGCTGTTCATCGTATTGACCGTGATCTACGGTTACGCTGCTTGGGTAAATATCGGAGCGGCCCGATGAACGCCTACGTGCCGGATGATTTACCTGGGGCGATGATCGCGTTGGCGTCATTGCCAATTGTGTTGCTTCTTGGTTTTTTCGTGACGCGTATTCCGTCGGTCGCCCTGGCGCGAATTAGTTCATGGTTGATCGCGATCATCGGTGTTGCCTGCATGGAGCTGTATACTGTTTCGCAGCCTCCGGGTTTTCGAATGCTGGCGATCATCGGTATTTTGCTTTACACCATGAAAATCGTGGTCGCGACGGAAGTCTGTCTGTCAGGTAAGGCACGACTCACTGTTTTGCAGTGGATCGGTTTCGCGGGTTTTTGGGTTGGCATGCGTCCAGCGTTGTTTGCCAAGGTGCCGCGTGCGCCTCGAGCTAACACCGTGTCCTACTTTTGGCGCGGCATAACCAATCTGGCGTTAGGATTGGTTCTCGTATTTGCAGCGCGTGGCGCATGGATCGCTAGTTCCGAGTGGGACCTTTCGCAACGGTTGTTTGTTTCTACCGTTCTGCTCTTACCTGGAGTCAGCTTGATGTTGCACTTTGGCGCATTCAATCTACTGACTGGATGTTGGCGAATCCTAGGCGCGGAATGTGATTCGGTATTTCACGCTCCGCAAAAATCGAAGAGTCTGACGGAGTTTTGGGGAAGGCGATGGAATCTCGCATTTTCGGAGATGACGACACTCGCGGTTTATCGGCCGCTGCGGGGACCTTGTGGGAATGTATTCGCTCTCCTGATGGGGTTCGTGTTCTCGGGTGTGCTGCATGAACTGGCCATTAGCGTTCCCGTGCGTGCAGGCTTCGGCTGGCCCTTTCTTTACTTTGTACTTCACGGCATCGGTATCCTGATTGAAAGCCGTTGGTTCGCTTTAGCCGAGTTGATTAAGTCGCGGCCTGCGATAGGTCGATTATGGACACTGTCTTGGATCGTGATTCCGCTACCGATCCTATTTCACCAACCTTTTCTTTGCGGTTGCGTCTGGCCGTTGATTGGAATCGGGTTATGACTGGTGCCATTTTTCAAATGCGCTTAAACTCGTCGCCACGCTGATCGAGATTGAAGTCCCATCGGTCTATTCTCAAAAACGACACCGCCGCAGTTAGCTAGATCGACTGCGAGCGATCGGGTTGATGCCCATCCGCTGCACATTAGGCGATTGGCGGATTGCAGGCGGTCGCGCCACCGATGAGGAAAGCCGGGGCGGCGCATCAGCTTGCTGAGGAATCTGTAAATTGACCTGTGCCTTTTGTGCACCGGCTTGACCGTATGAAGCGTCTACGATCAACAGTATGCTTCGTCGGACGCTGGGCAGATGCAATGCCATCCAAGTATTTAGATTTCGTGGGAATAAGCTGTTGCTCGCTATGCTCTACATAAAGGAACGTCGATTTCTATTTTGACGTAGTCCGAGATTTGTTTTTGTTTGTAGCGAACCAACCCAGGTCAACGACGTCTATGCCTTTACGAACGCGAGAAGGGCGTTCGTCTCGACGAATAATCATTACCGCTGAAAGAACTGGAACGATGACTTCAACACGGCTGAGTACCAAGCAGACAACTATATCCGGAGTGGACGGATGTTTAGGCGGCTTCGCTTATGAACAAGCGAATATGCTCCCGTCGCATCCGTTGCGCTTGTGACACTCGGCTGTACTCTTGCGAATCACGCAAAGCCCGGTGTCACAACGACATCGGGCTTTTTTTGTGCCCATGGAGAAGACACAGACCCAAATGACAACAACGGACTGGTAGCTGAGACGGTCTAGCACCTGGTTGAAGCCCAGGAGACGAGGATTCGAGCGCCTCCCAGTCCACTGCGTGAAAGGTACGCGCACACAACGACACAACATGGCCCGTTCGTCTATCGGCGCAGGATACCGCTCTTTGGGCATCGACGCGCAGCGTTGGTCGACGGAGAGATGAGTTCGATTCCCATACGGGCTGCTTACACATTATCAGAACGTAGCGAAGTCTGGTTATCGCGCCAGTTCGGGGAACTGGAGAGCGTCGGTTCAAATCCGACCGTTCTGACTGAACGAACACAACGACATCGGGCAGAGGTGCAGTTGGGAGCACGCCTGGTTTGGGACCAGGAG
>JAGQPC010000320.1 GCA_020426925.1 Planctomycetales bacterium
GTTCAGGAACAACCTGAAGACCACCGTCGCGAGTACCTTGCTCGTATCCTGCTCCAGAAAATGCAGCAACAAAGTCAGAGCTGCTGAACAGTCCATCGCCGTTCCAGTCACCTTCTGCCCAAGTAGCAGGCTGACCAGTTTCGTACTTCGCAGTCGTGAAGACAGCAACAAAGTCAGCACTGCTGAATTCGCCATCGAAGTTCGAGTCACCGATGTAGGTGTTGGACAACGTTTCAACCCAATGTACGCGATCTGCATAGTCAGTATTGCCGTCGCCATTGAGGTCAAACGCAGCGTCATTCGCTTGCATTCCGCCCGTCAACAGATCGATATCAGCAACATCTCGCTCACCATTTGCGTTGAAGTCACCTTCAACGCCGGATGTGGCTTCGAAAATGTCCAGAGTCCAGAACGAACCGTCACAACCATCAGCAAAGGTCTCATCCGGTCCTTGCGGGCTAAGCGCAAAGTCAATGATGTCGCCGTTTGCCAGAGTCGCTTTGATCGTACTGGTTTCAGGGTCCGTCGATCCTTGGTTGCCTTCCACGGAGATAGTATCGATCAATTCACCGTTCTGGAAAACATGGACCGACGTTCCATTTCCACAATTAACGTTTGTCTTGTATAGCGTGGACGAAATCTCTACTTCACCTTCGTGGTCCGATTCCCATCGGCGGATGACAAAATGAACGTCGCCATTGTTGTCGCCATTTGGGTGGCCAGTTGTTTGGCCCACTTCCGTCCACGGAACGTTACCAAGTGTCGAATCCCACTTATTTCCGTCCCAAGTCCAATCATCTTCTTCGTCTTCGAAGTTGATAAACGCGTCAGTTCCGTAGCCGTAATCTTCTTCGAACGGGTCTCCGTCCAGCGAGACGTTGAAATATCCGTAAGTCCAACCGTTAGCGCCTTGCTCACCAGCAAACGACCAATCATCTTCAGTGCTAGCAATTGTTGGTGGTTTTGGCGGTGGTGGCAGGGGTGGCCAATTCGCTGGCGGATCAGGACGGTCAGGATTTGGAATATTTGGCTGCACGGTGTTAATTTCCAAGTCCCAGAATGAACCATCACAACCGTCAGCAAAGCTCTTGTCAGGACCTTGTGGGCTCAGTGCAAAGTCGATCAAATCGCCAGAACTTATCGAAGCCTCTACATAAAACTCAGAGAATTCTCCGTCACCGCCTTCAACCGAAACAGTGTCAAGCAGATGCCCGTTTTGAAAAACGTGAACGGAAGTGCCGTTGCCACAATTGACGTTTTGTTTGGCTAGACGCTGGTGCAAGTAGACCGTTCCGTCGTGCGAAGATTCCCAACGACGTACTGCGAGATGAATATCACCGTTGTTGTCTCCATTTGGATGGCCATTCATATCGGCGATTGTTGTCCAAGGAACGTCGCCTAGCGTCGAATCCCAAGCAGTTCCTGTCCATTGCCAATCATCTTCTTCAGCTTCGAAGTCAATGAATGCATCTGTGGTGTAACCCAGGAATTCAAAAGTCTTGTCTTCACCATCTTCCGTTATTGTGACCGGATAATTCGCCCACGGCTCAAACATATCAGGTCGACCATCAGCCGTGGCGTTGAAATAACCGTAGGTCCAACCGCTTTCACCTTGGATGCCGTCAAACGACCAATCGTCAATCGAGTTCGCGATGATTTCGGCGCTTGCGGACGACGCAAGCAACATCGCGATGAATAAGCTGGAGGCTGCGCTCAGCCACCCACCTAAAAGCTTTCTCATCTGTAACTCCTCAACAAATAACCATGAAAGTGCGCACAATCATTACAATCGCCCATCTTAATCATCCCAGCAAGATCAGCAATGCACGAATTGAGGGCAAACCGCAACCGTGCGGACTTTTTGAGCGTTAGCCGGTGACGAATCTGGCTCCACATCCTTGGAGAGTGGACTGCTCGAGATAGGAAGATTGCAACTAACGTCCGCTACGGGAACGTGCTCGACGCAGGTGAGCCCAACCGCTCACGAACGATAAGAATTGTTAACACGCGATACTGCGGTTCTGGCCAAGGCGCTATTCGTGAAACGGTTTTTCTTGTTGATAGAGATCTAGCCGCTGGCGGATTCGAGCGGCAAGTGTGGAATTTGCCTGCTCGTCAGCCAAGCGAATTGCCTTTTGAGCTGCTTCGACCGCAGCAGAGAAATTACCGGCTTCAGCATGAGCTGCAGCTAGCGTATCGAGCACATCCGCACGGTTAGCCCCAGGTCCAGAGGCCAAAATGGACGCGAGCCGGACCGCTTCGTTTCCATCCCGAAGTTTTTCGTTTGCTGACGTAGCACGAATCCACGCAAGATTGTTGGCAGCAGAGAATGCTCGCCCATTTATTTTTAACGCTCGTTCAAAACATGTCGCTGCCTGTGCACTGTCTCGCGACATCAAGTGCATGACACCAAGCTCATTCCAGCCATCGGCGTTTTGTGGATTGCGTTCGAGTGCACTTTGCATTGCACGTAGCGCAGCCGGCAGTTGCCCTAGCTGCTTGAGACAAATTGCTGCGTCCTCCAACGGTTTCACTTTGCGAGGATTAACCTCAGCCGATTGAGTCAGGAGCTTCAACGCGCGATCGAACTGGCGTTGATCCATCGCGATCTGACCGGCTAAATGCATGACATCAGCGATTCGATATCGTTGTTTTCTCGCCGATTCCGACGAGTCGTTTTTGTCGGGTAACGGGTTCTTGGACAAAAACCGGTCCAAGTACTCTTCTGCGTCACTAAACTGAAGTTCTTCCCGATAGACAGACGCAATGGCAATCGGATTGGTAACGAACAGACTATCGGCCCAGCGACCACCGAGTGGTATCGCCGCATATCGAATCTGTTCGTCCGTCATTTCCAACTTCGCCGCGTCATCGAGCAACTGGTCAGGTGCAATTCGCCCGTTATAGACGATGCGCAAACGCCCACGCCGATCGACCAAAAAGCTTGTTGGGATCGGCATCTTGCGTTTGCGGTACATGGCGTTTTGCCACACACCCGTCAGACGTTTGAGATTCGCGTCGTCGGCCAATCCGATTCGAAATGGCAAAGGAGACTTCGCTAGGTAATCTGCGACTGCGGCTCTCGCGCCACTTATTTCCTGAGACAACGAATCGACGCTGATCGCAACGATCTCAATATTCGCGTCAGCAATCTGATTCGCTTGGTCTTTCAATTCGTTGAGTTCTTGCAAACAAGGAGCACACCACGGAGCCCACATTACGAGCAGGCGCTTCTTATCGGAAACGGACAAAACTGCGTCTGGTGCTGACTGACTAGTCGATTTGTCCAACGAGTGATAGCCAAACGGCAGAACGCTTTCTGGCAGTGGCAGGACGACTCGAGCTTGTTCATTCTCGGAATCTGATTCTACCGGCGTGTCGCTTGCGAGCGTGACTGGCGTTCGCGGCAACAACGCTCGAGCCGTCAACTTAGATTGCTCCAACACATAACGTCCGTCGCCGGAGATCCCTTCAACTGTATGCCAATCAGTCGTCCCAGGCCAACGGACGCGAACGGCTTTAACTTGCGTCCCATGTGCTAACCCAAAATGCAGCCACTTGGATGATTGACTAGCGAACGCGTCGCCCGCGTACAGAGTCCGGGTCATCGTCGTTTGTTCACCATCTACCGTCTCGACATCAACTTGGACCCGAGCACCAATCGCGTCTCGATTGCAACGTTGCTGCGGATCGCCGAATAACCGAAGCAGAATCGATTTTGTGTTGTCGCAAAAGTTGTTTTCCAAATATCGAATTCGCGGACCGGTTCGATTAGCCTGAAAAAGATCGAGGTCTCCATCGTGGTCCCAATCGACGAACGCAACGGCTCGCGAATCGTCGATCTGGTCTAGATTTGCGACCGCCGACACATCGGCAAACTGGCTTTTTCTTGTATTGAGGAAACAGCAATTTCGTTCTCGTCCACTAAACGACTGGCCACTTTGGATCCTCTTGGCCAAATCTTGCCAAGCGTCCAAATAAACGTCATCGGGATCTTTGACTTCAGCAGTCGGCGAATGCGACACGACCTGTCGCCAATAAAAACTTCACAAGTCGCCCGTGTCTTCTTGAGTAATAAACCCGTTCGTCACGATCAGGTCCTGCCAGCCATCGTTGTTGATGTCGGCGAATCGAGATCCCCAAGCCCAACGTCCGAGATCAACTCCGTTTTCGACGCTGACGTCTCGGAACTTTCCATCGCCCAGATTTCGAAACAGCGAATTGCATCGAGCGTGGCGCCGAAACGCGCCTCGAGTATTCGTATCCGCCGTCGCTTGGAATTGGCTTTGGCCCGTGATCCGATTCCCGGCGGACGAAAACATATTGCTGACGTACAGGTCCATGCGTCCGTCGTTGTCGTAGTCTCCCCAACAAGCAGACATGCCAGGACCGATGTCCTCCACGTTCGCAGAGGGTGCTACATCGACGAACTTTCCATTGTCGTTGCGGTACAAATTGTTTCGGCCGAAGTCGTTTGCGATGTAGATGTCCAAGTCGCCATCGTCGTCGAAGTCTTCCCACGCGGCTGCATAACTAAATCGGCGGTTGTTCATCTGATCCAAACCGGTCTTGCCCGTTGCGTAGGAAAACTGCCACTTGCCGTTCGCTGGTGTCGCATCGTTTCGCAACAACACATTTCGCCCACCGTTATTTGCGTCGTGGTACGGAATGGGTCGAGCAAAAAGCAGGTGCTGGTTCACGCCACCTCGACGGTTGTAGCAACAGACGAAGAGGTCGAGGTCGCCGTCTTGGTCGTAGTCGGCAGCTGCCAGCGAATACGGCAAAGCAGCCGGAAGAACTTTCGTCGCCGCCACGATAAACTTTCCGGATCCGTCGTTTGCCATCAAGACAACGCCGCTGGGCACTCCGACTGCCAAATCCTGGTCGCCATCGTTGTCGAAGTCCACGATCAGCGCGCCGTGCGACGAATCGACCCAATCGACGCCTGCTTCGGCCGACACTTCCCGCGCGGAACCATCCACATTTTGGACGTACAGGCGATTTGGCAAGCCACCTGGCTGACATATATAGACATCCTCCAAGTCATCTCCATTGACATCGCCGATCGCGAGTCCTTGCCAGCCCCCGATATCGATACTCATCGAAGCGGCAATGCGATCGAGCCAATGGTCGACTCCATACTGAAGTTGCTCACGAAAAACCGGACCGTCGAACACCGCACGAGTCTTGTCGGCGAACGCGGGTTGAGTTCCGCTTATCGCGACCTCTTCGTACTTTTCCAGTCGCACGGAAGTGATCTTTGGATGCGAACTTTCAATATCGGTCCACGCACAAAGCCACGTCGCATTCATTTGAGCTCGCCCCGAATCGTTCGTTCCCGAGAAATGAACGTAGACTCGAGTCGTCGCCTCGTCGCCACGAAGCAGGACGTCGAAGATTTTGAACTTTGATTGTATGTTCGAAACGATTCCCAGCTCGTGCAGGTTATTTCGCACCAGCGATTCGAGCTCGGTCGCTGAAATCCGCTGGTCGGTTTGCGATTCGAGCGTCTTTGTGCGACGTACGAGCGTTTGCGAATCGTCATAGACGGGCTCAAGTTGCTCCGGTCGCAACTGCGGAACGGAACATGCATCTGCAACGATCGAATCGATCTTGTATTTCGATTCGCCGGAATTCGCCAAGATTTCGCCAAGATGTTTTAGTTGAGTCCCAGCCGAATCAGAAAATGCCTCCGACTGCCAACCGGTCTTGGACGGATCGTCTTTGGAAATCTGTAATTCAGATCCAACATCGACAACAGCGTCAGCATTTCGTGCAGGCGATGCAGCCCGCGCGACGTCTTGCGTTGACGCCTGTGGATCAGCATCAGCCGCGGCAGAACCAGCAGAAGTATTCGATTGCCCGCGACAGCCGACAATCAGCGCAATCGCAACAACCAATGAGCAAGTTATTCGTTCCATACAACAATCATAAGTTGCACGGACAAGTACGCAATCGCACGCGTTCACATTGTCTACGAAACGCCGAAAATGGGGCAGTTTTCCGTTGTAGTCCTGTGACTCCGCTCGCAGGGCCCGTTGCACGCTGCCTGGCTGGGCTCGGCGAACCGTGCTAACTCGTGACCGATTCGCAGACGGACAGAATCGTCTCGAACAGTTTGTCGACGATGATCGGCTTGGTGGCATATGCGTCACATCCGATTTCAATGCAGCGATTGTGCTCGTGACTCATCGCGTGCGCCGTTAGAGCGACGATCGGGAATGGATACTCTTGTTCGCGCAGCACACGCGTGGTCGTGTAGCCGTCCATAACGGGCATTTGCAGGTCCATGAGCACAACGTCGAATGGCCTGCCTTCTTTCCACGCCAGCATGGCGCATTCCATTCCGACCGCTCCGTTGTCTGCGACCTCGACGCTTGCCCCGCCACGAGTCAATACAAAAGATATGAACCGCTGATTGTCGAATCCGTCTTCCACAAGAAGAACTCGCAGCCCCGCAAGCGGCGTGTCAATTTCTGGTTCCTTCGAACGGGACTGCGAGGTCGTATTATTTGAAATGTCTTGGTATCGCGGAACATTTTCGACGTCTCCGGCATCGATGGAAACAATGAATTTTGTTCCAACGCCAACCTTACTGTCGAATTCGATGTCGCCGCCAAGAAGAGCTGCAAGCTGCTTACTAATCGTAAGCCCCAAACCGGTACCACCGAACTTTCGCGTCATCGTCTCATCAGACTGGGTAAACGGCTGAAAGATCTTTTCGAAGTTTTCGTGCGGGATGCCACATCCTGAATCTGCAACCTCGCAAATGAGCTTACCCCGCGTTTCATCGAATTCAACCGTGACCCTGACTTCACCAACCTCCGTAAACTTGATCGCGTTGGCAATCAGATTGCCAAGGATTTGTCGCAATCTCGTCGGATCAGTTTTGATCGTTAATGGAACAGCGTTCCGGTAGGTCATAGACAAATCGATCTGTTTCTCACTCGCGCGAGGATGAAACAGAGCGATTAGCTCTTGAATCAGGTCGTGAGGTGAGCAAGAGATTGACTCGATCTCAATCTTTCCGACCTCGATCTTCGTAACATCCAAAATGTCGTTAATGATAGCGAGCAGATGTTCTCCGTTTCGACGTATGGCCGCTAAGAATTCTCGCAACGTTTCTCTGTCGAGTTCCGATTCCGCCAACAGATCTGCAAATCCAAGAACGGCAGTCATTGGCGTGCGAATCTCGTGACTCATATTCGCGAGAAAGTTGCTTTTGGCTTCGTTGGCGTTTCGTGCTTCTTCGACAGCTTCGCGTAGTTCTGCCGTTCTTTGCTGAACTCGAATCTCGAGTTCGTCGCGTGCTTTCTGCAAGCTGCGTTGGTCGCTCTCAATCCGATCAAGCATCGTGTTGAACGCGTCACACAGCTTTCCGTGCTCGTCATCGCCGAACTTTTCGGCGCGTCGATCGAATTTTTGGGATCCAGTTACGTGTCGGGCCGTCTCGACAAGTTCCGCAATAGGCCGAGAGAGCGATCGCTGAAAGACCATCGATAGATAGAACGAAACGGCCAACGCAACCAACAGAATCTTCGCCGTTAGCCAAATGTGGTCGTAAACGCGTTGGTCAATTTCGCCTTGGTTCGAACGAATAACCAGGCTGCCGATCTGTTCGAGTGATTCACCATCTGACTCGTAAGACTTGATCGGTCTCTCAATCTCGAGGTACCCCGTGCTTTCCGTCGCGTCGTCGCCATGCTCGTGCAGGGCCCCCTTCCAGTCGGCCGGATACGTTGCAAAGACCCTTCCTTTCAGGTCGTACACAATGGCAGACTCGACGCTCGGCAGCTGCTTCAGAGACGACAACAGGTTAGTCGCTGTCACAGGATCCTCAAACTCGATTGCCGCGTTAACGTTACTGCCAAGTACATCCGCCAACGCAGACAGTTCTTCAACCTTGGCGCGGCGAATCTGCTTAATGTTTTGGCTGAGCAGAGCACCTGATGAGATCGCGAGCGCAACGACAACACCGACTACTGCTAACAGCAACAGCTTGGTGTTGATCGAAAAGTTACGAATCGCTCTTACCATCGAAAGAGTTTAATCACCTTGGGGGGTAGCCTCTAAACAAATCAACGTGGAACGCGATAAAAATGACACGATCTATCGTCCCGTATTAGCAAAGACCACGAACCGTTTGCCAATCAACTGCACCATACGAATCGTACGTCTTGTGCATAGAGACTCCTCGGAATGACCGGGAAAGTGCATGAGAAAGATGCCAACCCGCCAGCTCACGTGCGGCGATCCACAATGGACAAAGCTCAAAACCTGAAAACTGCCTGGTTCGGCATGTGGCAACTACGTGGCGTAAGCTTCTAGCTTGCGTTGTAGTCATTGGTCCTTGGTCACTAGCCATTGGCGAGCAGCGAGCGACCAATGACCAATGACCAATGACCAATGACCAATGACCAATGACCAATGACCAATGACCAATGAATTCATTCAACTAACGACAACAAACTGTCAACGCGTTCGTCCACGATCGTTAGGCTCTTTTCCCAGAAATCGGGAGTCGTGAGATCGTAGCCAAGTGTTGAACGAACGGCGTCTTCGGTCGTCATCGATCCGGTCGCAATGAGCAACTGACGATATTGCTCAGCGAAATCAGAACCGCCTTCTTTGCCGATCGCATACGTCCCCAGAGAGAGAAGGTAACCGAACGTGTAGGGAAAATTGTAGAAAGGCCAACCGCTAATGTAGAAATGCAACTTCGATGCCCAAAACAGCGGGTCCCATTCAGACAACTGATCCGCGTAAGCTGTTTTTTGTGCGCTGACCATTAGCTCGCTCAGACGCTCAGCCGACAATTCGCCTTCTTGACGTTCCTTGTGGAAAGCGTCTTCGAACATGAACCTCGCCTGGATGTTCATCAGAAACGCCACAGCGTCCGACAGCATGCCGTCCAGAATAGATATTCGGTCGGCATCACTTTCGCTGGCAGCCAAGCGTCGATCGCCCAAAATGGCCTCGGCAAAAGTCGATGCAGTTTCCGCCAAGTTCATCGGGTACCCTCGCAGGAGCCCCGGTTGATCTCGCAATACGAAACTGTGGTATGCGTGGCCCAATTCATGAGCCAACGTCGACATGCTGTCCGGCGAATCGGTGAACGTCATAAAGATCCGCGATTGCTGAGCGGTCGGGAAGTCCGTGCAAAATCCTCCCTGACGTTTCCCGGGCCGGTTATCGACTTCGATCCACTGCTCGTTGACTGCTCGTTGTGCGAACTCGCCCAGTTCTGGGCTGAATTCGTGGAACGTATCGATAACTGTGTCGCACGCTTCGTCGTACGAAATCTTGTTATCAGTTTTCTGATTCACGGGAAACGGCGCGTTCAGATCGTACCACGCGAGTTTCTCGATCCCGAACGCTTTTGCCTTCGCCTGCAAGTATTTCACCAACGTTTCTTTGCGGCGATCGATCGCATCCCACATGGCCAAAAGCGTCGCTCGTTGCAATCGATTGAGATGCAGCGGGACCACCAGATGGTCTTCAAGCCCTGTCCGCCGGTAAGTCGTCAACCGAGTTCCGGCAATGTGATTGATTGCGTCGGCACACGTGTCGGCGATCGATTGCCACGCCTTGCTTGCCGCGTGAAAGTTGTTGATCCGTGACGGACGATGAGGCGAATCCCATTGAACTTGTCCGACCGATTTTTGCACGATCTCACCGCGTTCCATCACGCTGACTCGCAATTCGCCTGAGATCCGATCGTAGAGCCTGCCCCACGCATCGATCCCGTCCACGGCTAGCTCCGCCGAAAGCGTCTCTTGCTCTTTCGGCAGCCGTAATTCTGCCGCTTGTTGTCGCTCGCAAACAAAAAACCGAACGGTCCGCAACCGTTCGCTCGCGTCGAACATCGCATCAAGCTCTTCGTCAGTCGCGTCTCGTAGCGAGAAATCCATGTTAGTCGCTGCACGGTGAAGCAGCGGTTGGAGCGACGAAAGATGAGCCTCAAACTGCTGGAACAATTTGTTCTCCGCATCCGCGGCCGCGTGGCACTCGATAAACGACACTAAGTCGCTGGTTCTCGTTGCGACGAGTTCATAAGCGTCCAAAAACGATTCCCACGCTGCAACGGTTTCGGCTTCGCCGTCTGGAGCAGGCAGCGATTCCGAATCATCCGCAAGTTGCTTCAGCTGCGTTTCGTATTCGTTGACGGTCTGACGAAACTTTGCGTCGTTCGGATGTGGAAATAAGGAATCCAATTCCCAGACAAGTGAGTATTTCATTGGTTCTGCACTTTCAGATTAATGCTTACTGCATCACACGTGTTATTTCGCGGCCAGACGAGTCGCCAAAGTTATTGCTTGAACGAGGCTGGACGGATTCGCGATTCCCTTCCACGCGATATCGTTAGCCGTTCCATGATCGACAGACGTCCGCACGATCGGCAATCCCAAGGTCACGTTTACAGCTGTGTCGAACGCCAAAGCTTTCAAGGGAATATGGCCCTGATCATGATACATGCAAACGAAGCATCCCGTTTCAATCCTACGATTCGGCAGAAAAGCGGTATCGGGTGGCAACGGGCCATCGATTACGATGCCCTGCTTTCGAGCTTGCTCAATTGCCGGTTTGATGAACCGCTCTTCCTCACCATCGCCGAACAGACCATTTTCGCCAGCATGTGGATTCAAGCCACACACAACGATTTTTGGATCTCCGCCACGAATTCTGCGAACCGCTTCGTAGCTGATTTGAATCACTTCCACGATTCGCTCGATCGACAGCAGGTCCGGAACTTCCCGGTAACCGACATGAGTTGTCACAAAGCTCGCCGTGACTTCATCACTGAACTGCAACATGCAGTAACGATCGGTCTTGGTGCGGTCCGCCAAGATTTCCGTGTGGCCTGGAAAATTGATTCCGGCCGCGTGCAGAGCTTCTTTGTTGATCGGAGCGGTCGTGATCGCGGCCACGTGTCCAGCCAACGCCGCGTCGATCGCCGCGGTCAAATAGGTGTACGCGGCCTTGCCCGTATCGGCCGAAATCACTCCGGGCCGCAAACGCTCGATATCAGCTGCTTGGAAATTGACAATCGCTGGGCCTTGTATTTGAGTGCTTGCTTCAGGCCAATCGCAACTCTCGATAGACGGATAGCTACAGTTTGTGGTCAGTAACGCCGCACACTTCGCGAGCACGGTCGAATCGCCGAAAATCAGTGGCTGGCAGATTTCGAGGATCGTCGGATTCTCGAGAATACGCAAACAAATCTCGGGCCCAACGCCAGCTGGGTCTCCCATCGTAACCGCAATTTTTGGGACGCTCATCGAATCCGTTGCTTCTCAATTCTCGAAATTTGTAAACGAATCGCAAACAGCCTGTTGACTCTCCCGTAACTGGAGCCTGTAAGCTTGACAAACTCGCATCAAGGAGCCCGAAGTGTACTCAATCGGTGAGTTTTCGAAAATCGTCAGTTTGCCGGTCAAAACGATACGGTATTACCACGAGCAAGGATTACTGCTCCCGGCGCATGTCGACCAACAATCCGCCTACCGCTTCTTCAACGACGCCAACGTTGAAACGGCGCGAGTCATCAAATCGCTTCGTGAGATCGGATTCTCGGTGCGCGACATCGGCCAAATCCTTCAGAATCATACAGACGATGCGGACATTTTGTCGTTTCTGCGAGCCCGGCGAAACGAAATCACTCAACAGCTAACCGAACTTGCAAACGCAAAACAGGCGATCGACACCGTCATCAAACAAACAGAAAGGAACCAAATCATGGCCAGTGAATCGAACTTCGAAATCACCGAAAAAGAAATCGAACCGATGCTGATCGCCGGAATTCGCATGAAGGGGAAATACTCTGATTGTGGCAGCGGTTTTAGAACGCTTGGCAAAACAGTCGGACGTTACATTTGCGGAAAAGCCATGATGCTGTGCCACGATTCTGAATACAAAGAAGACGATGCCGGTTTCGAGCCGTGCATGCCGATCCGTCAACCGAAAGGACAAATCGATTCGGTTGACGTTCGAGAATTACCCGGAGGCCGATTCGCGACGTTGGTGCATCTTGGCCCGTATGACACGCTTGGCGATTCGTACGCAAAACTGCTGGCGTATTTGAAATCGAAAGGTTATCCACAACGCGCGCCGTGCCGCGAAGTCTACCTGAAGGGGCCTGGAATGATCTTCCGAGGAAACCCCAAAAAATATCTGACGGAAATCCAGTTTCTCATCGACGGCGGAGAGTGAATCGCGAAAAAACGCCACAGTAACTATTGCAAACGAGGTGATTCTGTTGAGAATGAGCCGCATTGATTGACACCTATTGAGCAAAGGAGCTGCTAATGACTGGACGAATCGTCGTTCTCGTGGCTACGGTCTGTAGCCCGTCTCTTGTTGGGGCAAGCCCCATTTTCTTTTCATCGCGACCTGACTTCGACACCGCCGTCGTCCCCACGCGTGTTGAAGGATTTGAAGATCCTTTTGAAACCGCCTCTAGCGTCGCATTTGATGGTTTCACCGTGACGGAAGTCTCCGATTTCGCCAACATCAACTCACGCATCGACTACGTTTCTGCAGGCGAGCGAGCTCTAGGGTTCACGTGGAACGGTGACACTCAATTCCGGTTCGATTTTTCGCCACCCATCACTGGGTTCGCCGCCGACATTCTCGACTTCGGCACATGCTGCTCCGCAATGACGCTCGATGTTGTTTCTGATACGGGAGAAATCAACCACGTTGCTGCCACCGGAGGCGATTTGCCTCGAGGCAACTTGCAGTTTTGGGGATTCGAATCGTCGGATCCAATCAGCTCGCTATCATTTTCCAGCCAATCGCTCAGCGACAACGACCTGATCGTCTTCGACCAAGTAGCGTTCCGCACCGTGCCCGAGCCAAGCGGTAAATTTGTCGCGATGGTCGCGATGCTGATGATGCTGATTCAAACAGCCAGACTACTTGGCGGACAAGTCACGATCCATCTTGACTTGTCCTGCTAATCGACCGGCCAACGAGTTCGGTCGAAACACTTTGTTGTTGTCGATTTTGGTATAACGATGTGGCTTGGCTCGGTTGCTTCTTCGGAGTGATATCGAGATCCGTTTTTAAAATCCGCCATCAGTTTGAAAATCACAATCTTCGGATTCACCCCGTTTGCTCATGATAATCAGACGACCGCTTCCTGCTGGATGTACTTGCCTAGTTCGACATCCCGGTCGCAGTGCTGGAGCCAGCTGCACTTTCTTTAACGTCCGATCGAGTCGAAGCGGCGTTACCGAAGTTGGCTGACTACAACATCGTCACTTTGAGTACGCCTGAGTCGACCGTGTCGGTCCATCGCGTACGTGCAGAACATCCTCCGCAATCGGCAAGACGATCCGGAAACGGGTCTAGCCATCAGCATGAACCTGCGCATGGCCGCTCTTTCGCCGGACAATCCTTCGGACGTTCGCACTTGGCCTGGCTGGGAACCGCTCATTCGCCATGTCGCCTTTGACGCGTCCTAGAGATCTTTCATGATTCGCTCGGAGCAGATCATCCGAATGCGCTGATGACGCAGCGGAATCTTGAATTCCTGCTGTCGGAAATGGAGGAAAATGCAACACAGATTCACAAAGACCACAGAG
>JAGQPC010000321.1 GCA_020426925.1 Planctomycetales bacterium
ATCGGAACTCCCTGAGCTACACTGTTGGCCAGTGGAAAATCCACGGAGATGATTCTGGGTGCGATCGAGTCCAAATACACTGATGCGGCCGATGTTCCGTGTGCGACATGATTGTCGACTTTCAATCGACACAGTATGTCAGCTCGGCAGTTCGTCGCCGTTTCGATCGGCAGTTCGAATTCGTGGTCGGAAACAACGGTGTCAACTACGAATAGGCCGTTTGGTCCGAGCGAATTGACTGTCGCACGAACTTGTCGATCGGCACGCAACTCGACTTTCGGATCTCCTTCAAGTCCTCGATCTTGGCCCACGTCCAAGCCGACAACTAGCTTGTCCTGGCTATTGGAAAACGCTCCCAGTGGCGAATCGACTCGGACTTTTACTGGAACGGACTTCTGCTGACTGTTTAGTGCAAGTAGCGTGTTTGGACTTGCTACCGTAACGCTCATGAGATCAATCGTTTCAGATACTGGCCCGTCACGTTGTATGGGCGAGACGTCATAGATAAACGCTCGAGGATAGCCATCAACGTGGAGATACAGACGCTGCGGGCGAGGGATGCCGCGTGGAAGCTGGACGTCGAGCAACGCCGTTGGGCTCGCGGGCTTGATTACGCCGCTCAACTTGCCCTTTCTTTCAGCAGCGGGCATGTCGGCCAATTCAGCGGCTACGCGGAAACCAGACTTCGGGATGCCATCCGTGTTTCGCGCCAGCACTTAGACTCTCAATCTGCGTAAACGAGCATCAAATGTCACGCGCGGTTCAACGTAGCGTCGAGGACGCTGGGGCGCTATCGCAATTCGATGAAACGACACACGATCTGTCGCGCGATTAGAGATTGCAACAACAAGACCATGCTCAATGTTCTGGTGCAATTCGGTTGCCTCGCCCTTCTTGGGCGGCGCCAGTTTGGGAAACGGAATCTTCGTCACTGCCGCAGGCCGTAGTTCCAAATCGTGCAGCGAAGCGATCAGATTCTGCTGCAGGTTGACAAGATGGGAACTCGCGTCGGCAATAGCCAACGCCCCCTTGGGCATCGCGATCGCTGCGGGAAGCGCAAATACACTGACGTCAACCGTCTCTGTGTCCTTTCCGCGATTTCGGATTCCCAAGTCGTAAGTTTGAGTACGATTCGGTAGCGGCTGCAAAATGACATGAGTGTCTTGTTCAACCCACGTACCTCGTTCTCCGTCAGCGACGACCGCAAGCGTTCCTGATCCTGGCAGCTCCACTTGCAGTGACTTGCGAATAACTTCTTGCGGTGTGACAGCAGTCAACGTTATCTGCGTTGACGCTTGGCTCGTCGATTTGTGACGAATCGTCAATGGAAGAGTCGTGCTGCCTTGTGCCTTCGACTGCGCGGTCACGGGTAACGTCTTCAAAGCTGCGTAGCGATCAACGTTTTGCAGTTGCAACTGCCCCGAATCGTAAACCGGATGGTCCTCCGCCGATTCGACCGACACCATCGACGTGTCGTATTCCGCCACCAGCCAAACGGGAACATCTTTCTCGGTGTCTACGCCGACATCGAATCGTTGCTCGGATGACTCTGCCAGTGAAATCTCATCCGGGGCAGCGATCTGCACGACGCTTGCAGTGGCTTCATCGTCCGAATGCGGAAACAGCTGGTTGCTCCGAGATTTGAATTGTTGCGAGGCAGCTGTCAGGTACGCGATATCTTGAAACGCGTAGTCACGGAAGTATCGAAAGCGAGACTCGCGTTGCTGTAACTGCCGAAATTCGGCCAATCGAGCATGCGTCGGCTGTAGCGAAATATCAGAAAACGTCGGTGCGTCTCGGTGATCGATTGTCTCCAAGATGCGCGTTAGTCGGAGTGTTGCCGTGCTGCATTCGTCCGAAGACAACGCCGTGAGCTTCGTCGACAACACCGGGATCTGTTCGCGAATCGAGTAGTGAATTCGTTTCAGTTCCGTACTTGCATCAGCAACCGACTGCGATGAGTCGTTTGAATCCAGGCTCTTGATCGCTTTGTCGATTCGCCGCCGTAATTCGGTATTCGGCAGGCTCGACAAACGAGCCAAACGCAGCTGAATCTGCAAGAGAGACAACGCGTCCTGCTGAACATTGTCCTGCATGCTTGCAAATTCATCGTGCGGAAGTGGTAAGTCTTTTGACCGATAGTTTTGCTCCAGCTCGTTTAATAACTGAGCTCTCAAACCGGCCGACGGGAGGGAAGTTGCGAGTAGCTTTTCAATCAACAGCGTTCGCCCTTCAGTCACGCTGCCAGCTTTTCCAAGCAAACGCTGCGCATCGTCAACCAACATCGATGCGATTCGCTGATCGCTTCGCGCAAGATCTCGCACCAAACGAGCAGCCGTCTCAGAATCGTCCGATGCCAACTCGTCTGACAGCTGCGTCACGTTGTCGACATAATCTAACAGCTGACTTAATGACGGGCACCAAATCGACGCCTGACCACGCACCAACGTGAACCAGCGAAATAGTCGACCCGCGTTGATCGTTGCCATCGCCCTTGCGTGTTCCGCATATTGTCGACGATCAGCGTGCGAAATCGCAGCATTGTATTCATCCTGAGCAACACTTAACGCTTCAGCGGCCTTGCGTTCCCAGTCAACCGACGACTTTTGGATCAACAGTTGCTCGGCGGCTAGCCGGAGTGAATCTGCATTTTGCAGATCGCGTGCGCTCGGCCTGTCGTCGCCAGCTTTCACTGCGAGACGACGTAGTCGCACAACTTGCGAGACGACTTCGCCGTCGTCTATTCCGGCGGCGAGCAATTGAGGAACGATTCTGGCTTCGTACAAGCGATCAAGATCGTCGTTCCAGTTAGAGTTAACCCACTTTTGAAAGTCTTTGGTCTTCAAAGCGGCAACGAGGTCTGCGAACTTCTTCGCGATCGGTTCGTTGTCGGCAGGTTCAGCCACGTTGCGCAACGTATACGCGCCTTCGGGGAGTGGCTGAATGCTATTTGCTGACGTCACAGGCTGCTGCCAGTAGAATAGCTCCGCTTTGAGGTGCTGTCGTGCGGCTCTGATCTGATCGAGCGTTCCGATTCGACAAGCTTGCTCGCAACCAACGAGTGATTCTTCGAAAGCTCTGAATAAATGTGGAACATCTGCAACACGTTCGTCTTTGCGCAATGCGTCCCGGAGCACCCATGCCTGTGCGACTAGCTGCGCAAGTTGCTGACTCTCCGAGACGATTGGGCTTAGTATTTCTCTGTCGCCATGTGACGCATTCTCAGCCGATGGCGGACCTTTCTTATCGGGCGGCACTACTGCGGAGCCGCTCTTCGCTGCGGAAAAACGTGCAGTCCACGCGAGTTCTCGTTCGAGCAATTTGCTGGGTGGCTTTGCGATTGAGCTCACCGGCAATGCGACATTCGCCTCGCGAAATGCGTCGCCGCGCAGCAACATCGGATTCTGTGAAGTTTGCCCACCGCTTTCCGTTGCGACGAACGCGCGTGTGCTCTCAGCAACAAACCGATGCAACTCTTGGAAGTCAACAATTCTGTTGCGGTCAGCATCAGCTTCACCGAATAGGGCTCGCTGGACGAAATGAGCAAACACAGACTGGCCCAAGCGATAGGACAGTTCGGACAATTCGCCGTCGCCATGGGAGGTCAACACGCACATGCTGGCATCCGCCATTTCCGATACAACATTAGCCAAGCAGCTCGGATAGTCGTTCACGGCAGCTCCAAGGCGATCGTCGCACAGAATACTTCCACCGTCGATGGCAATCAGCTTTGTTTCGCATGGGATGTCGCGCAGAGCGATCAAAATATCGCGAACAGAAATCAGCAGAGTATCTTCAAACGCCGGCTGGAATTCGTCAGCCAATAGATACGCCTCCCCATCGATCGCGATGCCATGAGAGCTAATGTTCAAAACGACGCGGTCGCGCAGTGAGCATCTTTCTGCAACTTGGGCAACGTGCCTTTGAAGATTCTCAAGCGTCAGCAGAAAAGGGCTAGTTTCGTTAGTGTTGTGTATTCGACTTAATTCTTGCCACGCGTGTTCGTCCGTCGGCGTAAAACGCGTCCCATAGGTCTGCTGGGGATCGAAGGTTGCAAACGCGGAAAGAATATGGGTCTGCGGAGTTTGAAACGGCTCTGTCAGCCACAATCCAAAAACGAATAGACCAAGGCTCAGCACGGCGGACAGAATGAATCGACGAATCTTTCGTCGCACGTGATGTGCTCGACCATCGTCATTGCGCCATGGTCCCTTGAGACGCATACGCTTGGAATCATCCGCCGAGCTCATTCCGTTGTTCCCGAAATCCAGTTCACTAAAGCGTCAGAAATCCAGTTAGGCCGCAGCCCGGCGTGGTTGCCTGAGGCGATTCCATTCTTCAGCGGGAGTGTCCATTGCAAGCTTGAGTGCCCCTGCCGCGCCCGCGTAAACCGAGTCGTAAACTCGACTCACGTTGCCACCGCCGAATCGCCTGAGTCCTGCTTCCACGTGTCTGTCGAGCCCAACTAACTGGCTGCCTCCGCCAGCGAGCAGTACGTTATCAAGAAGCGGGCGATGGTATTCTGGCTCCAATTGCGAAACGACTTGCCAAATCCCACTCACGATTGGCGATACAAACTTCGAGCAAGCTTCTCTAAGGATTTGACCAATTTCGAACTCGCACGGTTTGCCTTCGACGTTGAGCGTTACAACTGCTTCGTCCTGTGACGCGTAGATGGTTCCGAGTTTTTCCTTGAATCGTCTAGCCATTTCCAACGAGCAGCTGGCGTGAGCGTATCGTTCACGAATGGCTTCAAGAATCGCTTCGTCGATGAGATCTCCACCAAGTGGAATTGTCAGCTGATCTCTCGCACTGGGATAAGCGCCGAACATCGGGCAGATGTCAATCGTTCCGGCTCCGATGTCAACGATCAGAGTTTGATTGAGCTTGCCGACTCCATAACCCACGGCAAACGGTTCGTGTACAACAACGGCGGCAGTGAACGTTCCGCTGGCGGCATTTAAGATCGTTTTGTGATTGTGGACACTCGCTTGAGCGGGCGCGCCGATCGCTCCAAACAAGTTTCCAGAAGCCGAGTTCGCTCCTACTTTCTTGACACCGTACTCGACGATCTGGCGTGCCGCTTTGCCATGCAGTTCGATTTGCTGTGAGCTTAACCCTGCTGCCTGCTGATCGCCAAATTTGAGGGCCGCCTTTGCGAATGGCCGCACGATTGTAAGCGACCGCTGCTGTGACATGATGTCGTCACCGAACACAACTTCAGTACCGAACATTCTCTTGGCAACTGCGTCTTTCGGCCAACCAACTGCCGTTGGAAACACGCAGCGATTGCCGTTCGAGCAAACGATGGAAGTTTTGTAAGAACCCAAGTCGATCCCTACGAAGACATTTCGCGATGTATCCGAATGCGACATCTTAATGGCCTTTATGCAGAAGCCGGGGAGGCTTCGTCCGAATGTTTAATTGACAGATTGTGATTAACGATTTGGCGATATACGTTCGCTTCAGAGGTTTTGTTATTTGGTGTGACACTGGATCCGTGCAACGGCATAACGTTGGGCGATTCGGGCAAGTCTTCACTGCAGGGCAGACTGTCCAGCTCTTCGTCACCGTGATTGGACGGACTCAGACGTCCGCTGTGCGAATGAGAATCCACTTTCTGCTCGCTAGGCGTTGTGAATTCTTCACTCGCTATTGAAACGTGAATGAGCGGTCCTCTTCCGCCACTCGTTCGCCGTAAAAACGCAAACCCAATCAGCAATGCTGCCGGGCAAGTCAACAAGCCAATCGCGAAACAAAGTGCCGATAAGTAGGTCAATTCTTGCGCTGTATATTCGTTTGCTGCTCGCGATTGAGAACGATTGTTCGGCGCGAGAACTGCTGGCCCCGGTGGATTGATGACGATTGTTGGTTGATGCTGCTCTGTGCGAGCAGTCCGATCAAGACTTGCCGAATCGAGTCCCAAATTACTGACCAGATTGTCAAGTAGAGCAACCGTTTCTTTTTCTTCGGGCAGCTCTGAACTGTAGTTACTGTCAACAACGTCGATTCGCATCTCGCAATTCTCACCATCGAATTCAGACGAAAGCGTCCTCACGACCGGAGTTCGGCGACTGACACGTTCGGCATCTGCAAAGTCAAACGGAGTGTCTTCATCCACGACGTCGTTGGCGACTTGGATGATTGGGTGACTATCAACCGCCATTTCGGGAATCGGGTAACCCTTTGGAGCCGTCTGTTTAGCTTGCTGCGATGTCTGGGGCGAAGAAGTCACATTGTCAAAACGATCAATCTGCTCCCTTAGCGCTATCGCCGACGAGCGAATCTGCAAATCGATCGGCTCTGCGAGAACGGCGTCAACCAATTCACGTGCGATGCGGAACTCCCGTTCCTCGAGTAAGATTCGAGCGTCATGCAACATTAACGCGAGCGTTTGCGATGCCCCTTTGCTTTGCGGGTCGACGTAATCGAGTGAACTGGATGGCCACTCCTGACCTGTCGCAGGCGTGGAGCCAATTATCAAAGCTGCAACCAAGAGCGGGATGGCTGCGCGACGCGCAAAACATCGCGCGGTGCATTTTGAAGTGCCTGGCATCGCCATCCCCTAGTTCCGAAAAAATGTTCCGCCGCAATCGACTGGATCGGTATTACGGAACATCCGCTTGAAACAATTCGAAGGATGGGTGAACTAGGGGAGACTAGATAACGATTAACGTCACCAGCAATGCAAGCAATACAGCGTTCACTGCAAATCCAGTAAAGAGAAGGCGACTATAACGTCGCTCGAGGGCAATCGCGCGATCAGTCCATTCGGTTTGCTCTTGTTCAGAAACTAGTTTGCTGAGCACGCCTTGCACGAATGCTTGTCGGTCTGGAGTTCGGCCAGTTGCAGCAAAGTAGCATCCGCTAAATAGTGTGGGTTCAAATCCTTCGTTTTCTCGCTCGCTCACGGCAAATCCTTTGCTAAGAATTCGGCCGAGGCGCTGAGTCAAAATGCAGCGCACTTTGCATAGCAGGCTGTAAAGCCGTGGATTGCCTGGACGCGATAGAGCACCTTTTTCTCGAAACAACGTATAGACCCAGTCTTCGAAGGCTCCGCACACATGCGTGCTGAATTTTTCAAGGTGATCAGGCGTTGCGTCGCAGCGAGTGTCAAAGCGGCTACCGAATCGTTGTACGGCCGACTTTTCGCGGCCGACGCGTCGAACCAATTCTCGAAATCCCAGTTCATCCTCAAGCCCGACAACCAGCGCCGTTACGGGAGTGCGAAGCTGAGTTTCCGTTCGGATGACTTCCAAATCCGAACGGATCGCTCGTTGCAGTTCCTGAAGCTCTTTTCCTGTTGCATCGATCGTGCCAAACGGAAGCAGCGTGAGCACACCGTTTAGCGGGCAGTATGGCTGCCGTGCATTGCGAACGAGTTGGCAAACGTTCTGCAAACTTTGCAGTTTTGTGGTTGATTCACTAGATGGCACGACGACTGGTTGCTTCTTTGCTGTGACGTGTGACGGTGCAGGCGAAGCGTGCGCAACCGCTGGTCTCGCAACGGGCGCTTCCAAAGTCATTGTTCCCGAGATGTTACCTTGCGCACCGTAATTAGCGTTCGGCTCAGATGATTCGCCGACGAACTGATCCAACATAATCGTTCCCCGCGCGCTGGCAGGTGTCGGAACGACCGTTTCATCAGGGCGAGGCGGCGGAGCAGAATAGCCTTCATACGTATCGTCGGATGGCATCGCGGCCATTGCCATGTCGAGCACAGTAGCTTCATCTTCAATTGATTTGCGAAGTCTGTTCAGCGACGTCAGCCAACTTGTATCGCTGCAGAACAAATAGATCGCGCCCGAATTGGCATACCAATGCAGAGGCGCCGGACCCTTCGGTACTCCGACAACGCTTAATGGCGTTGGATGCGAATTCATGATTGAGCGTTCTTGTTGTTCGTCGTTCGCACCGAGAACTAGAAACAGCGGCGCAGAATCGAGTGTTATGCCTTGTTTGCGCAACGCTGTAAGGCCGGCGTGCCAAGCTTTTTCCAAATCGGGAAATCGAGCAGCTTCACCTTCAAGCCAAAGCTTGAGCGCTTTGTGAAACACGATCGGGATCGCAATGAGTAGTCCAATCACGACGAACAATCGAGGCCAGGTCATGTAATGTCGCCAGGGTACGTGTTCGTAGCCGACTTGGTACATGATCCAGCACGTGACGACGGTCGTAATTAAGAAACAACTTAGGAGCACAGTGGCACGCGTCACGACTGTCCAGCTTTTTGGCGCCGCAAGCATCCGTTTGAACAAACCGGGCTTCTTCTTTTTCGGCGGTTCTCCAGCCGGTGCCTTTTCGTCGCTCATCGATTAGCTCCCAATCGCAAACTTAAACGAGAATACGACCAAGTTACACGCAACCAGAATTACGGCCGCAACCCACGGCCACACGACCGTTCCGCGAGCCTTCAACGGCGGAGCTCCTGCGATTTCGTTCGTTGGTTGCGGCATAGCTGGCCGGCCTTGCCCTAAACGAATCGACATCGACGTTTGCTTCGCCCACGTTTCCATATCAAGCGGCAAACCATGAGGCCGAGCTAACATTTCCGCGATCGTGGGATCGTGATACAGACCTCGAAACCCCAACACGCCGCAAATGTAAAACACTTCCAATGCGTCGCGGTTTGACAGCTGCGCGGCGTCTTGTGCTTTCAAGAAAAACTGCTCATTGCACAAACGCGTGTTGAACAATTCAACCTCCAACACGTTGTTGGCCCACCATTCCTGGCCGTTCCACGGAGTGTCGACAAGCATTTCGTCAATCCACGAAACGATTGCGTACTTCGACAACTCCCAATCAGGACCTCCACCGGTAATGGCTTCGGCTTGGTCCAGCAACGCTCGAATGCGCAACCGTTCTTCCTGTGGAGACGGACGCTCATCGCCTTTGATCTTTTCCAGAAGATCAAGCACATGAATGAAGACAGGGTCGACGGCTCGTGCAAGATTTGGTGTCATTTTTGTGTTGGAATTGCAAACAATGCGAATTGAAGTGTGACGTTTCTTCCATCCCAATTGACGACAAGCGATTGCTCGCCCTGTAGCCGATCCTGGTTTTCGATCAACGAGTCTTTGAGCCGCATAGCCAACGTTTGTGTATCGTGAACATCACGCCATGCGGGAGACTCGTTTCGCGCGACTTCATAGAAGACCCAATCGCTATGCGCCGGAAGTGCTCGCACCGTATGCCGAAGCGGCTCCAACTGGAGTCCTTGTGCACGACGCTGAAACAAGATTTCGACTTGCCGGCTACTACCGAGCTTCCAATCGAGGTGACCGGGTGATAGCAATGTGCGACATTCCTGTTCGGTAAGGTCGCCTTTCTTGACGCCGATGTACCAATGCCAGTTGGAATTGAACCACTGAGGCTCAAGAGAAATCTGCATTCCCATCCCCACGCCGACAAACTGCCGCTGCTGGTATTCGTAGTCGCGGACAGAAAACAACAGCGATTCTATGCGTCTTCGGATTTCTGGAAAGATGTTGCCAAGGTCCTCGTGATCGTACGGCGGAAGTTCGATGGCGCGTCGTTGCTCACCGAAAATCGATAGTTTGCCAACGATGCGACATAGTTCGGTATATGCCGACAGCGGGTGAACGCCATCGACAAAGGCCAACACACCTAGCGTACTGTAGGCCTCGTTCAGAACTTCCAACATAGCGACGCGATCGGCGTCGGCAGGATCAAGACTTTGACGAGCGATCCCTCGATTGCGTACTTGCTCGCTAAGCACTTCAAGTTTTTGGCCAATGATATCGTAAATGCCACGGACACAATCTCGTCCCAGACCTGGCCAATTCGAGATCGCCAGCACCGGCGGAATGTAATCCCTGTCCAGCTGTGGAGCAGACTCGCGATCGCTTGCACGCTTAATTTGTGCGATCGGAAGTAACTCGTAGCCAGAATGGTCATCGGTCGAAAGCAAGATACGAACATTCAGTTGACGCAGGTGAATCTGCTGATCGTTCCCCGCGCGGTTCTCGTCGTGGACTTCACGAGCGATTTCTCGGTAGCGTGCTTCAATTCGATTCGTCGGTCCGTTCCCGTTTTGGCCAGTACCGTTGGAGTCGGAACTCTTGTCAGACCTGCCGTTCATCAGTAACAGGTTTTCTCGGCCGAGCTGTAGCTTGGGCACGCCTAAGTAGACGCGAATGACTGACTCGTCCTCAAACGCGTTCTTCAAACTCGTGCGGACTGTGGGTGACTGTGCGATTCGTTTGAGATCGACCTGGTCCAATTCGGATCCTTCGCCGATCTTGACCAGAGTACCGTCACGCATTCGAGCTTCCAAGGAAGTGACCTCGAATTGCTGGTTGCGTAGCGCTTCTTCACTGAAGACGATTCGACGAATGCCATAGTGATACGGATTGTCCCAACGCTGTGAACAATTGAGTTGTTCGCTCCACCAGCGTTCGTTTGCTTGAAAGTGTTGTGGTCTGAGGAACAGTCCTTCGTACCAGTTAACGGGTGCATTTCTCATCGTTGAGTGCCTGCATCGGTGAGATAGACATGGTCGGTTGAAGCAGTGCTGGCAAGGCGGTTGCCGTTTTGCGACAGCACGTGCGATACCTAATGTTTAGCTTCCGCAACCGAGTTGCTGTCTTGCATCTAGTCTCAGCAGGACACTTTGCCCAAAATTCCCAAGTGGTAGCGAATCCAATCGCGCAGTCGTGATTTTCAGTTGCAAGCAACAAGGTCGCGCAGACTTGCTCTTATGTTGCAAGCGATACAGCCGATACAGAGAAAGAGACCGGGCAATCCATACGGCGAAAGTTCAAAGGCCGGTCTACGCACTTTGCAGAACGGTGAGTCGTGGGCTGGCTTTTGGATCAAATAGGACGGCGGATGTGCGGTGGTCGGCTAGGTCGGCTCGTTCATGTGTTCTGTGCTGGCCTTTGGCTCGGTGTTTTAGTGTTCGCGGGGAATGCCAGCTCACAAGACGTAGCGAAAGAAGAAGAGCCCCTTGCGGAGCATGCCATCGAATTGGACGAATCCGGCCCGCTAGCGCGAAAAGCAAAACCGACGATTCGCGTGGGGCTACCGATTCCGCACGGCCGCGATTCTGAAAACACTCGGCTTCGTGTGACCGTCGCCGAAGTGCCTGAGTTTTCACTTCCCCAGCGAACGGTCGGCTACGAACGACAGTTTTCGATAGCCCCAGAGCCAACGGGCTCACCCATTGCAACGGGACTGTTTCCGGAAGAATCGCTGTCTGAATTTCCAACGACCGATCCAGAGATGCCGGCCGAAGCCGATTTCGGCGAACCGCTGGAACCGATCTTCCAAAATGTTGTCGATCCGCCAAAAGAGAAACGAGCGTTCCTGCGAGAATGGTTTTCACAGCCATTGTGTCGTTATCCCGGAGTCGGTTACCAGCGACTCCACTTCGCGCTGTTTGAAATGGATTCCGCAATTCCGAACAAAGCAATGAGGTTTCGAATTGCGTCAGCCAATAATTACGAATTCCCGGATCGAGCCGAGTACTTCTGGGCGAAAGCTCCGAACGGTCGAGGGCTAGCGTCAAGCTCTGTCGAGACAGCGATCGACTACCAAGACTTCCGCATTCAACTTGAAACCGGCGGCGAAAAGCTGTCGGTCTTAACCGAGCTTCCGATTCGCTCACTCGATCCAGAATTCAACCCGAATACGACAGGGCTCGGAGACATGTCGGTCGGCACAAAAGCCGTGTTGAAGCAAACAGAAACATGGACGCTGTCGCAAATCACCAGAACGTACATGAACACCGGCGCGATCACACACGGGTTGAGCACGGGACATGTGTCGATGGAACCGGGGCTATTGTTTTCGAAACGCTACGGACGTCGCACTCAACTACACGGCGAATTGAAGTATTGGTTTCCAATCGCAGGCGATCCTAATCATTCCGGGCAGATCATGCGATATGGTCTCGGAGCAAGCCGCATCTTTCGAGAATCGGACGCCTTCGCGATTTTACCTACGCTTGAGGTCGTAGGATTTACGGTTCTGGACGGGCAGAAAACTGGTTTAGACACCATGGGGCAGCCTGCCGAAATTCCACTCGACGGCGAAACAATTGTGAATGTCTACCCGGGCCTGTGGTTTGTGCGCGAGCGCAAGTCGATTCTCGAACTGGGCGTTTCAGGTGGTCTGGCTGTGAGCAACGAAAAGTTCTACGAATCGATTCTGCGTTTCGATGTTCGCATCGCGTACTAGCCACGACGCCTGCCACACGTTGCAACTTCTGGTCGCTAAAACCGAAGTGCTGCATCGTTGTTTTTGACGAGGGCCGATAGGTACAGCAACTGCTTGCCAACGGATTGAGGACAATCAAGCGACTTTGTAGCCGCGCATAATGCGTCGCGACGGCTGATTTGGCCGACAAGTTTGTCGCCGCACAACACAGGCAGACGTCGATAGGGAGTTCGCAGGAACAAATCCAGAATCGAAATAAGATCCTCTTCCTCGCTGATCGTGCGGTCTAAATCGGTGTTCATGAACGCGCCAACCGAACCTGAAGGAAGACTTTCGTAGCTGAGACGCAACAGAAATTGCATCGACGTCTTTTCGGAGAAGACGCCAAGGTACCCATTGTCATCGTCGACAACTGGCGCACCAGAGATCTGGTGTTTCAGTAGCATTCGAACCGCTTTGAGCGCATCCATTTCAGCGCGTAACGTAACCAATTTCTTGGTCGGGACCATGATGTCGCGAGCGAGGACGCTATCAGTTCGTTCAGCCATGTTTTGCTCTCCCAGACTTCGATTGGTCCGCGCATTCTAATTGGTCACGAGCGCTCGTGCGAGTTCTTCCTCCATGTTTTTCCTTGTGAAAAAATGCACAAGCTCGAATGTGGAAATCCGAAGGAGAAGAAGCCTATTCGCGGTTGTATCTGACTCTGTTTCGTCACAAACACTAACTAAACCGTGCGGGTTTAGAGAGTACGGAGGGAATAACTAAAAATCAAAGGCATCCGGATTCAGATTTTCGGCCGGTACGCGGACGATTCGAAATTCGACTCGCATGTTTTCTTTTGCCTGAGCAAGGCTCGACGGTTTCGGGATAATTGGTTCGGAAATCCCCGCGCCGGCTGGCTGCATTTGACTTGGGTCAAGATTCACACCTTGTTTCTTCGCCAAATCGATCAATGAATTTCGAACTTCTTCCGCGCGTGATTTTGAAAGGTTCAACGCCGCGTTTACTGTTTGCTGAGGCTTATAATCTTCATGCTCAAAGCGTCCAGTTGAAATCAGTTTTGTGATGTCTTCTGTGTTTGCCAGGTCGATTTGCTTTCCGTTTAAGAAGTAACGGTAGTTGCCGCGCTGCCCCACGCGTTTGATAACACCTTGCTTAATCCCGGCGTTCAAAAAGTCGGTCAGAGCTTTCGTTGGGTCCGCGTGACCGCGAATCACGACAACTGCATTTCCAAATGTCGAAGCTGACTTGATGGCGCGGTTGAATTCAGCTCCGTAGCGGTCTGCCGAAAACTGAGTTTGATTCGGTTCGAAGTTAATTGTAAAGCTCACGATCGTGCGGTCATCAAGCTGGTCGCCAGGGAAGAATTCAACACCTTCTGCGAACCCTCCTTCTTGAGCCTTCGGCTGCACGTATTCAAGCCCCGCGATAGTTGCGACTTTCTTATAGTCCAGACCTGACGGATCAAATCCGGTTCTGACTTTTGCGTAACCCCAGGTCGTGGCGAGGTCTAAAGCTTTGCTCATGACTGGATTAAAGCCGCTGAGGTTTCCGGTGTCCTCGAAAAACGCGACTTGTCCAGACAGGCCTACAAACGTGCAGTCAAGCAGCAACCCGTGTCCGTCGACCTCAAGCGAATTGATGACGTCTCGTCCGAATATTGTCTGACTCGTCGCCAGAATGTTTCGATAATTGGCTGCTAATCGCTTTGTCTTTTCAAAGTCGTCTCGCATCTGGACCAACTGTTTGCTGGCTTTTAAATATCCAGCCACGAACTTTTCCACAGTGTCACGATTTGCCTGATACCAATCAGACCGAACGCAATAGACATCCGCAATCGAACGTGACATGGATGCAGTCGAGTTCAGCACGTGAGCACCCTTCACGGTTCCTTCGAGGCCAGACCCTGAGCCGTCCAGCCCGCCTGTCAATCCGATCATATCCGGCGTGATGACACAGCAAGCGTCAACCGTTGCGTCGCTTCGAAACTTTTCCGCAGGGCCATTCGGGCCGGTCAGATCGTCAACCCAAACAACTTCGACTTCGTTACGAGCAATTGTGGCCGCGTCCAACGAGTCATAAAGCAGGCCAACGTGTGGGCCACCTTTTTGGCAAGCGATCCTAATCTTCTTACCATTGGCGCCTCGCAGATCGTTTAGCGTCTTCAAGTTTTCTCGAGAAACAATGTGGTCACCTGCCGACCACGAAAGCTGCATAATGACAACCGGCTTGGTTCGAGGATCGCGCCCCAGCACTTCGCTGGCTTGGCCAATCATTCTCATTGTCCCGCGTAGGAACGGCGTTTCACCGGAAAGGTAGTTTTTGACTTGCCCGATAAAATCGTCGCCTGACGTGAGCTTTAGCTTCAAGCCGGCCTGGGCATATATCGATTCATTAGCAGTGTCGAGTCCGCCGTTCGCGAGAAACGTCGCGACGTCGCCGCCCCATGTGATGTAAGGAACTGCCAAAGGAGTCTTGTCAGAGACAGTTCCCACCTGAACATTGCCGACAGTTTGAGCAAACGGCTCTTGTGCATTTACCTGGTTACCCAAAAACAACAGCGAAAAGACGGCAATGAGAATTCTACGTGTAGTTTTCATGATGGTCTCCGAGTTCTGTGTGCGCGTTTTTGGCTGCGATCGCATTCGTGCGTAGCTCTCGCGGTGACGGCTCGCGGTTATGTGCCAGTCGATAGACGATAGCGTACGCCGAAATGCGCGCCGAAAGCAACGGGACGAGGCAACGCGATGCATTGAATGCCACCACTAACAAGTGAAGTTAGCGATCAGAGCGTTTCCAGTATTCTTTCCAAAGCAGTCGCGGAAAGATCCATGCGTCGCGGGCGTATCGCCCGACTAGACGACGCGGTTCGCTCAGCATTCTGTGAATCCATTCCAGGCCGGTACGACGCATCCAAACTGGAGCTTGTTTCTTTTCGCCCGCCATAAAATCAATTGTGGCACCAACACATAAAGCCACCTTTGCAGACAGTCTTTCGTGGTGCTTGTGTACCCATAGTTCTTGTTTTGGGGCTCCCAGACCGACGACCAAAACATCGGGGCTTACTTCCGCAATTTTTTCGATGATCTTCTCGTTTTCTTGCTCGTCGTTCTGGAAACCCATGGGTGGGCTGTATGTGCCGACGACTGCCACATTGGGCCATTTTGCATGGATGACCTCTGCCGCCCGGTCGGCAACGCCCTCTGCCGCGCCGAGAAGATACACAGAAAGTGGCTGAGTTGGCGTCGCGGCGTCAAAAAGTGTTGGAACCAATTCAGAACCAGCAACTCGCTCTGGCAACGGTTTCTGTAACAGCTTCGACGCGACGATGATCGGAAAACCATCGGCGAGCACTAGGCTCGCGGCTCCATAGACACGACGAAGAGCCTCATTCTCCTGCAACATGATGGCATGATCGACATTGGGAGTCACAACAAACTTGCACTCGACATGTTCGTCTGCCGTCCACTGCGTGATTGTCGTAACCGCTTCTTGCATGTCGACGACGTCAATATCGATCCCAAACAATTGAATGCGGTTTGCCGCGGGCCTAGAGCAGTCCATTGAAAGTTGAGTCGTCATGTTGTGATATCGTCGTTGCAGTTCTACAGTGATTTTAATCGGATTGTCGACGGCGATCGCCGTGACCTCTACGTTCGACAGCGGCGAACTGCGTTTCGGTCTGTTGGCGGTCTGTTTGCCGCCGACCGAAAGAGACGCGAATCTGGTCCGTTGCACGTCGCCCGAAGTCACGCACTCCATTTACCGTCATCGGTGATGCAAGTAACACCAATCCGATTCCGATCATCGCACCGCCAATCCAGGCGGACGCCACTATTGTGACGCGCCCCGGGCCGAGTGGCGAGTCACTCACTTCAGGCTCGCCG
>JAGQPC010000322.1 GCA_020426925.1 Planctomycetales bacterium
CATGGCGATGGACGAGGTCCGCGACCGCTTCGACGACCCGCCGGCCGCCGCGCCGCCGCGCCTCGCCGGCTCGCGGTCCACGGTGTGGGCGCTCGCGCTGGTGGGCGCCTCCGCGAGCGTGGCGATGGCGTGGGCGCTGCGCGCCACCGAGGACCTCTCGGGGCTCGAGCGCTTCCGACGATCGGCGAACGAACGGCACTACCTCGTGCGCCAGGCGTTCGACTCCGCGACGCAGATCGTCCGTTCCCTCGCCGCGCTCTTCGAGAGCTCGGACCTCGTCGAGCCCGACGAGTTCTTCACGTTCGCGAGCGTCATCCTGCAGGACCACGACCACGTGTCCGCGGTCGGCTTCGCCCCGTGGGTCACCCGGGCCGCGCGAGAAGACCACGAGCGGGCCACCTCCGCCCTCCTCGGCCGCGAGTACCGGATCGGCGAGGTCGGCGGGGACGCCGCGGACCAACGGCTCGTGCCCGCGGCCGACCGCGACGCGTACGCGCCGCTGTGCTACGTGCAGTCGACCCGGGACGCCGCGCGCGCCCCCGCGATGGAGTCTCCGTTCCTCGGGTTCGACATGCTCTCCGAGCCGGTTCGCCGCGCCGCGCTCGAGAAGGCGCGCACCTCGGGATCGGCCGCCGCCACCGCGCCGCTCGAGCTGCTGTCGGACGGCGATGACGAAGGCCCGAGCTTCGTCCTGGTGCACCCGCTCTACGCGACGCGACCCGATCCCAAGTCGTCGCCGGATCCGGACGCGGTGATCGGGTTCGTCACGGTGGTCGTTCGCTACGAGGACCTGCTCTCCGCCGCGCTGGACGGCGAGCAGCCGGGCGTTCGGTCGACCCTGAACGACCTGGCGTCGGGGTGGATGGACGTGGCGCGGCACCTCCGGCCGGAGAGCGTGGGTGAGCCGTTCGCCGACGATCAGCAGATCGTCGTGGAGGTCAACGCGGGGGAGCGAAGCATCGGGCTCGTGTTCACGCCGACCCGGCCGTTCCTCGACCGCTACCGGACTCCGCTGCCGTTCGCCGCGCTGGCGTCGGGGATCGTCATCACCGCGCTGCTCGGGTGGCAGCTCCTGCGGCGCGCGACGGAGGAGCGGCGCGTGAGGCGGCTCGTCGAGGAGCGGACCGCGGCGCTCTGCGCGGCGAACGCCGCGCTCGCGGAGGAGGTCGGCGTCCGCGCGCGGACCGAGCTGGAGCTGCGGCGCGCCAAGGACTCCGCCGAGGAGGCCAACCGCATGAAGAGCGCGTTCCTCGCCAACGTGAGCCACGAGGTGCGGACGCCCATGACCGCGATCCTCGGGTTCTCGAAGCTGCTCTCGGGCGCGCGCGGCAACGGCCTCAACGACGGCCAGAAGCTCGCCGCGCTGGACGCGATCCACCGCAACGGCGAACACCTGCTCTGCATCATCAACGACATCCTCGATCTGTCGAAGATCGAGGCCCAACGGCTGACGATCGAGGAGGTGCCCTGCTCGCTGCGGGGGCTGCTGCTCGAGGTCGTCGAGGCGACGCGGCTCTCGGCCCGCGAGAAGAGCCTCCAGGTCGAGCTCGAGCTCGGCGCGGACGTCCCGGACCGGATCGTCACCGACCCCACGCGCGTGCGGCAGATCCTGCTCAACCTCACCGACAACGCGGTGAAGTTCACCGCTCGCGGGAGCGTCCGGATCGCGGTGTCCCAGCGGACGACGCCCGACGGGTCTTTCCTCGAAGTGGCGGTGCGCGACACCGGCAAGGGCATCGCGCGGGCCGACCAGCGCCGGATCTTCGAGCCGTTCACCCAGGCCGACACGTCCACCACCCGGACCCACGGCGGGACCGGCCTCGGCCTGGTGATCTGCCGACGGCTCGCGCGTCTGCTCGGCGGAGACGTCGCGGTGGAGAGCGAGGTCGGCGTCGGCTCGACGTTCACCGCGACGATCCGCTACGACGCGATCCCGACTCCGGCGGCGGACGACGCGGACCTCCCGCGCGCGCCGAGTCCGGCGCGGACGCGTCCGGCGTAGGCGCGCAGAGGAAGGCCAGGGGCGGCGGGACGTCGTCAGCCCCGGACCCCGACGCCGGTCAGCGCGTCGCGGATCGCGCTCGAGAGCGCGTCCAGGCGCACCGGCTTCGGCACGTGCCGGTCCATCCCCGCGTCGAAGCAGCGCCGGGCGTCGCCGTCCATCGCGTTCGCGGTGAGCGCGATGATCGGCGTGTGCTCACCACGCGCCTGATTGCGGCGAATCGCGGCTGTCGCCTCGTATCCATCCATCTCGGGCATCTGGCAGTCCATCAAGATCGCCGCGTAGGACTCACACAGGACCGCATGCACGGCTTCGCGCCCGTTGGAGACGACGTGCGCCTCGAAGCCGAGCTTGGCTAGCGTTCTGGAGACGACCTTCTGGTTGATCGGGTTGTCCTCGGCAACGAGGATGCGGCGACCATCCTGCGTCACGGTCGCCGCGCAGGGCACCGTGGATCTCGGCGCCACTGCGGGTGCCTGCGTCACCATCGACGATCTCGGGTCCATGCCTCCGGCACCGCGACGCTCCTCACGCCTCCGGTCTCCGCCGCGTCGTTCGCCTTGGATCGGCGGGCGACGGCGCTCGAGCGCCTCGCAGATGACGCGCGCGAGAACGTCGATGCGGATCGGTTTGGGCAAGAACCCCCATATCGCCGCCTCGTGCACCGCGAGGTCGTGTCCGCGCGATTTCGAATAGGTCGAGACGACTACGCGAGTCGTCGTCAGTCGATGGTCGGCACGCAATTCGGAAAGGAACGTCGTAATCGGCAAGTCGTCGACATGGTCCGCGGCCACGACGAGTTCGTACGGATCGCCTTCACGCAATGCGGTTCGCATGAGCCACAGTGCACCACCGACGTTGATCGCCCAGTCCGTACGGTGCCCGAAGCTCGTCAAGGCATCCTGCATCACACTGGCGGTCGGCGCATGCGGTTCGACGACGAGCACACGACGCCCGGCGAGCTTGCGCGCGACATCGCGAGGGCGCTCCTCGCGCGAGAATCCAGCCTTGGCACGTTCGACGTCGAGTACGAACGAGAAGACGCTTCCTTCGCCGGGTTCGCTCGCCACGAAGAGTCGCCCTCCGAGCAACTCGATCAATTGCCGACTGATGACGAGGCCGAGTCCCGTGCCGCCGTACTTACGCGTCGTGGACGAGTCAGCCTGGCTGAACGCTTCGAAAATGCGGTTCTGAGCATCCACCGGGATGCCGATTCCGGAGTCCCGTACCTCGATGCGCACCTGGACGCGCGACTCGTTCGCGCTCTGCACGACGCATTCGACGAGCACTTCGCCCTCGCTCGTGAACTTGATCGCGTTGCCGACGAGATTGGAGAGCACCTGACGCAGTCGCGTGTGATCGGTCACGACGTCGAGGTCGATGCACGAGGGAACGACGGCGCAGATCTCGAGGCCTTTGGTTACCGCGCGTTCCTTGAACAGCTCGGTCACCGACTCGATGGTCGCGCGCAAGTCGCCTTCGCGGAGTTCGACTTCGAGCTTACCTGCCTCGATCTTGCTGAAGTCGAGAATGTCGCCGAGCAGCCCTAGAAGGTGCTCTGCCGATTGTTGCACGGTCGCGAGGTCCTGCTGCACGAACGACGGCAACCGCTCCTGCACGAGCAGTTGCGTCATCCCGATGATCGCGTTGAGCGGCGTACGAATCTCGTGACTCATGTTCGCAAGAAAGTCGCCTTTGGCTTTGTTGGCCGCTTCTGCGCGATTTTTAGCCAGTTCCAATTCGCTTGTTTTTTCGCGAATCGAGTCTCCATACTGTCGTATGTCCACGATCATGCGGTTGAAACTTTGTGCGAGTTGAGCGAGTTCGTCACTTCCACGAACTTCAATCAGTTCTCGATCGACATCGCGTCCGGCGGCAATGGCATCGGTCGCCTGTGTCAGTCGCTCAATTCGGTGTGACAGCGAAAACGCGATCAGCCCGCCGAGTCCCCAGCTAAACAAAGTCGCCAGTGTCGAAATCGCCAAGATGTTCTTGCGGATGCGCGCGACGGGAGTCGTTAGCAGATCGGCATTTTTTCGAACGATGATCTTCCATTCCAGATCCGTAGAGAATTGGCGCAAACCTTCCGACGTCGCGACCGTGGACAAGAATCGCCCTTGGCGCGTTTGGTGCCAGAAAGTTCCGGACGACGCAGAGTCCCACTGGATGTCGAACTGCTCTTTCGGCGTTCGGCCCGTCTGGTAAATGACGGTACCGTCAACTGCGAGCAACGCGACATCTTCTCCAAAAGCGACACGTATGTTTTCCGCAAACTCGTCCAGCGTCGAAAGGACCTCATTGGTATGCATCTGTGTTTTCAGGACACCTAGCAAGTTCCCTTGTTCGTCGTTCACCCGCACGCAGATTTGAATCAGGCGTTCTACCGAGTCCCCATCGCTAACAACGTCGCCAAGGAACACGCCGTTTCTGACTGCTCTCTTCCACCAAGGCTGCTCTTTTTGGTTGTAGCCCTGTGCGTCACCGGTCATGGCTACGATCCAGCCGAATCGATTGGTCACCAGCACATCATTGAACACAGGTGCTCCAGTTTCGTCTTCCAATTTGTGAAGCACTGTTCTCAAATCGTTAGACAGACGCCTTGATTCGATTTCAGCCCGCCATTCGCCCTTAGTTTGATCGACTTGAGCACAAATCAGCTCGTCCGCCATCGATTCGAAATCTGCGTTCGATTGCTTCAGAGTGTCCTGGACCAGCGACGTGCGAATGTACGCTTGCCAGTTGCTGATTCGGTTGTGCAAAGTCGAATCGATTCGACTCATCACGTGCGAGGCTTCTACCGCGGATTTCGACTCGATGAATGAGCACAAGCAAGACTGGCTGGCGCTGATGGCGTAATTGCCCACGGCCCAAATGAGTAAGGCAGGAAAGCCCACCAACATCAGAAGCTTGTATAGAAGACGCATGTAACCCCTCAAACCAGACTGTATGAAAGCATATTTCACCACTGATGACGGATGGCTGGTTGGGTAATCTTTCGACCAAGCGATTTCTGTCTGGCTCGGTTTGTAGGGGCTGTAACGGTTTTTTGAAGATCCAGAAACCTTGCGCAATCGCAGGATTTAACGGAACTGGCAAAACCGCCGCTGCGTCTAACCATGACGAGCCGCGATCGGACGGGCTAGAGTTTCCCAGCGAAATGCTTGTCCAATCGGCGAAATCGGCAATGATTGGTCCCGGTGGGAAATTGACCATATGGCAACACTGTCCTCTTGGGCCGTACCTCTGGAAGTTGGCCTTCCTGCTGCGAAGGCAGTTACTCTGGAGATCGCGGCTTTCCCGGGCAGAGCCACGCGTATACAAATCGAGGTTGTGCGATGAAAGCTTTCTCGTTTCTGTTTTTGGGAGTTCTGGCTATCAATTTTTCCCTCCGCTCGCAGGCGGACGAAATCGGCTTTGTCGAAGATTTTTCGCTGGCCATCGATCGCGAAAAACCGCTGTCTCAACTAATTCCTGGGACTGACGATTTCTACTACTACCACTGTTTGCACTCGCAGAACAACGAACGATACGATCAGGTTGATGCTTTCCTGAAGTCCTGGGAAACGACGGCTGGCAGCCGACGATTTTCGCAGTTAGCAACAGCTCGCGAGATACGACATCGGCAAGCGCTACTCACATACGCGAGGACTCCGGAACGATCGCTGGAGTACCTGAAGCGTGAGTTGGGATTGAGGTTTAACCACCAACGTGAACGCCAAAAGGGTGATGCGAAACTATCGTCAACCTTGGATCAGGCTTTCATCAGCCGCGAGAGTTTTCGCCAGGACGCGTTTCGCAGGCACAATGACCTTGGCGGGTTTTCACCGCTCTCTTATCAATGGCTGGCTCGCCAGCAGCTCACGGCGGAGCAGCGGCGAGACCTTCTGAATCGGCTGGCAACTCCTGACTATGAGAATCTAGTCGAACTGGTGCAGCAGGACTTGCGATCGAAAGGCAGCGCAGGTTTCGGCTCGATCGGCATTCATCATCAGATGACACTCCAGCAGCTGCAGCAGCTGAACGAACAGATGCCTGCCGTCTTGAACGATGGCGATTTTATCAACACATATCTCGGCCGGTTGTTGCCCAATGACGATGTGGACGCGATCTCCGACTCGCAAGTTCGTCGCCAACACTTAGACCGGATGTGGGATTTCGTGCGGACTCTGTCGGCTGCCAACAATTCGCTCAAAACGCACGTGCTGTATCAGATCCTGAAGATGGACCTGAAAGACGGTACGTACGACAAGAGTAGGCTGCTGGAGTATTTGAAGCTGCCGCGATCCTGCGGTTATATCGACCCTGATTACATGCGAGACGGCGAACGTCGGCGCTACACGGCCGATCTGAACGCCGACTTTGCATCGCAGACTCAAATGCCGCCAATCCATGATGACGAGCGCGTCGTGCGTGCCTACCTGCAACACTTTTTTGTCGAAGCCGATTCTTATTCGGAGTTCGCCCCCTTTCTACGAGACGACTATGTCAAAGAACTATTTGCTGAGACGAAGCTGATCAACGGTTTGGGCGACGCCGAACGTTGGTACGCCATGCTGTCGCCGTCAAAAGTGCAGCAACTGAAAGACCGAGTCGAAATTCAGTTTGCTTCGACGAACCGGACGAAATATGACGTCGGCGATGAGGTCACGCTTCTGGTTCACACGAAGAACGTGCCAACGTTGCTGGTGAAAGTCTACCGCATCAATGCAGCGAACTACTATAAACAGACTCAACAAGAAATCAACACGGACATCAGCCTAGACGGTTTGGTCGCGAAGGACGAGCAGACGTATGATTATGGCGATGCTCCAATACTTCGCGTGGGCCGGCAGTTCCGTTTTCCAGAACTCGATCGTGCTGGAACCTACGTGATCGATTTCATTGGTAATGGAATCAGCAGCCGCGCTCTGATTCGCAAAGGGAACCTGCGGGTCATCAGCCGAACGGTTGACGCCGGACAGCTTATTTCGGTAATCAACGACGCCAACGAACATGTCAAAGACGCTCGCGTGTGGATGGCCGGCCGAGACTACGAGCCCGACAAGAACGGCCGCATACTTCTGCCGTTTTCTCACAGTCCAGCATCGGAGTCGTTGGTACTAACTCACGGTGACATCGCATCCAGACAAACATTTGCACATCAAGGAGAACGTTATTCACTGGAAACTGGAATCTATGTCGATCGAGAATCGCTGCTTGCCGGCAACCAAGCTCAGATCGTCGTCCGTCCTGGACTTTATCTAAACGGCATTCCGGTTACGCGAAAGTTTCTGAACGACATTCGACTGACTATTTTGTCGACGGATCATGACGGAATCAGCACGAGCGAAACGGTTTCTGTCAGCGAACTTACCGACCGGGACGACCTCGTTCACATGATCCGCGTTCCGGAGCGAACTTCTGATTTAACGGTGCGATTTGACGCAAAGGTAAAATTGAAAACTACCGGTGAAGATTCTGCGTTGACGGCGTCTGATTCGTTTGCGATCAACTCGATCGACAAGACAGACAGCGTTGCTACGGCACAGCTCGTACAAAGCGATGCCGGCTATTCTGTCGAAGTGCGTGGTCGAAACGGCGAGCCGCTGCCTGACGTGCCGGTCCAAGTGAGTTTTAACCACCGCGAATTCACCGACCAACGATCGATCGCGCTGCAAGCTGGCGACGACGGAGCCATTCACCTAGGAACGCTCGCCGATATCGAACGCGTTCAAGTGACAATTGCCGGTTCCTCGTTCTCATGGGACTTGAACTTTTCAAACCACTCATTTCCAAACTCAATCCACACCGCAGCTAATGCAGTGCTGCGAATCCCATTGACGCAGGTCGACAGCGTGCGGCGAGAATCGCATGCGTTGTTCGAACTTCGAAATGGTGTTCCGTCGATCGATCGCTATTCGAACATGTCGCTGAAAGACGGCGCGATTCGGATCGAAGGGCTACCACCCGGCGACTATCGATTGCATTTGAAAGGGCTGTCGAAGCAGATTCATATCCGAGTGACAGACGGGGCATCCAAAGAGGGCTGCATTGTCGGCGAATCGCGGTCGCTGGAAGCTCGTGGGCAGTTGCGGTTACGCATTGCTAATGCCAATTTCGAAAACGATCATCTCGCCATAAAGCTTGCGGATGCAAACAATACTGCGAGAGTCCACATTTTTGCGACACGATATGTGCCGGCGTTTGACGCGTTTGCTCGCCTGGGGCGAGTTCGCGATGCGGAGCCGATTCTTTACCGAAGTCGGCGTCCGCAGTCGCTGTTCGTCGAAGGACGACGGCTCGGCGAAGAAATGCAGTACGTTCTGGACCGCCGCTTTCAAGAACGCTTTCCTGGCAACTTGCTTGATCGCCCCGAAGTTTTGCTGAACCCGTGGGCCGTCCGAGACACTGCCACGACGGACGAACAGCCAACAGAGGGAGAGGACTTTGCTGCTCGACCAGATACGGCGGCAAACGCGGCAGAACGCGAAGCGATGGCAGCAGCGACCCAGCAAGCACTGGACGGCAGTGCGAATCTGGATTTCCTTGCGAATGCTTCAGTCGTTGCGGTCAACCTCAAGCCTGACGAAAACGGTGTTGTCAGAATCTCTCAAGAAGATTTGGGTGATGCACAAAGAGTCGTAATTCTCGCCGCCGATTTCGCAACAACATCGGCGACCTTTGTGACGCTGCCCGCGAAAAGCCTTCAAACCTCCGACCTGCGTCTAGCGAGTTCCTTACCGAACGACACAGACTTTGCCCAGCAACGGAAGATCGAATTTGCAAAAGCAGGCTCTTCCTTCAAAATCGCCAGCACGTCCGTGCCTGAAATCAACTTATTCAGCAGCACAGCCGATGTGTTTCAGATCATGCAGACGCTGGCGAATGACGAAACGCTGCGTACGTTCCGATTCATTCTTCAATGGCATGAACTTTCGGATGAATCGAAGCAAGAAAAGTACTCGGAGTTCGCGTGCCACGAATTGAACTTTTACTTGTACAAGAAAGACAGGCCGTTCTTCGATCGAGTCGTTCGACCGTACTTGGCCAACAAATACCACAAGACTTTCCTCGACAATTGGCTGTTGAATCGAGATCTCACGGCCTATCTTCATCCTTGGCATTTTGGTCAGTTGAACACATTCGAGCGAATCTTGCTTTCACAACGAACAGATAACAAGACTCGGGCCGGAATCGTGCGATCGGTATTCGATCAAGTCGAACGGCTGCCTGACGATCTCGGCCTCCAAGAAATGTTTGGAGCCACAGTATTGAAAAGCCGTGGGCTCAGCCGGAAATCCAGCGCGCTCGCGGAGCAAGCGGACAAGTTCATGTTCGGCGTCCCTCGGTCACCACGATTAGCTGCGCCGAAAGCTGCTGTCAGCGGTCCGGCACGTGGAAGACGGCGCGGTGGCCAACTCCAGGAAGATGCAAAATCTGTTCCTGAAAACGATTTCGCCTTTGCGGATGATGGACTGGCTGCAGAATCGCTGATGCTAGGTGACTATGACGCGGCACTCGGCGTTGCGGGGCGTCAGCTTTATCGCCCGATCGATAAGACACAGGAATGGGCCGAAAACAACTACTACCACAAAACCATCGATCAGCAAAACACAGATCTAATTCGGCCGAATGAATTCTGGCTCGATTACGCGAAGCACACCGGTAACGAAGGTTTCATTTCCGACAAGTTCGCACACGCCGCGAATAGCTTTAGCGAAATCATGCTCGCGCTTTCAGTCCTCGATCTTCCGACGCAGTCCGTCGAATCGGATATGGAATTCGCAAAGAACGAAGTTACCGTTCAAGCAAAGTCGCCGCTGTTGATTGCGTACGAGTCCATTCAGCCAGCGGAAAGCACCGACCTAGAGCCTGCGGTTCTGGTCAGCCAAAACTTCTTCCGAGTGGACGATCGTTTCCGCATGGAAGGGAACCGCCGTGTCGACAAATTCGTTACGGAAGAGTTCGTTCGGCATGTTGTCTACGGTTGCCAGCTCACAATTACGAATTCAACATCGTCACCGGAACGCCTCGCGGTCTTAACGCAAATCCCGCAGGGAGCGATGCCTCTGGCCGGATCACGCTATTCACGCAGCCAGACAATCGAGCTGCCTGCGTACCAGACTCAATCGATCGAGTACCATTTCTACTTCCCGGCCGCCGGTCAATTCGAACACTATTCGGCCAGAATCAATAAGGACAACGTTTCGATCGCTGCGGCGACACCATTTTCGTTCAATGTTGTCGACGAACCGACCGTGATCGACCGAAAATCGTGGAATTACGTCTCTCAACAAGGCAGCGACGACGAAGTTATCACTTTCTTGCAAGACGAGAACCTGGAAGGCGTAGAGCTGTCAAAGATTGCATTTCGAATGAAGGAAAAGGCGTTCTTCACGCGAACGGTTGAAGTGCTCGCACAAAGGTTTAGCTATGATCAAACACTTTGGTCGTATGCAGTTCTCCACGACGTGCCCGTACAAATTGAGCAATATCTAAACCATGCAGATCAGTTTGTCGCATCGTGTGGAGCATCGCTGCATAGCGAACTACTGCAGTTCGATCCAGTCGCTCGCAAAACGTACGAGCATCTAGAATACCGGCCACTGGTGAACGCGCGAGCACACCGACTGGGGCCAACCAGGAAGATTCTTAATGATCGATTTCATCAGCAGTATCACCGCTGGCTGAAAACGATCTCTTACCGTCGCCAGCTAACCGCGAATGAATGCCTTGCCGCAACGTATTACTTGTTGTTGCAGGATCGAATCGCCGAGGCGTGGGCATGGTTCGAGCGGATTAATCCAGAAGAGTTGGACTCGCAAGTTCAGTATGACTATGCGGCGGCGTACCTAGACTTTTTCAATGAAGACCAACATCGCGCTCGGTCTTTGGCAAACAGATATGCCGACTACCCGGTCGATCGCTGGCGGAAACTGTTTGGGAACGTCGCCAGTCAACTGAACGAATTGGACAGCGGCAAAACGGAACTGGTCGATGCCACCAATCGTGATCAACAAAATGCGAACCTCGCTCAATCGGACGTCGCGTTCGATTTGACTGTCGACGACGACAAGGTCGAACTGTCCTACAGAAACGTTCCGTCGGTCAAAGTAAACTACTACTTGATGGATATCGAACTTCTTTTCAGCCGAAGTCCGTTCGTTACTCAGCACTCAAATCAGTTTTCGTTTGTCGAGCCTAACTTATCGGACGTTAAGGCATTACCGGCAAGTGAAACTCAGGTCGCAATCGATGTTCCCGATTCGCTCAATAACAAGAACGTGCTGGTGGAGATTTCCGCAAACGGCCAAACGCAAGCAAAACCGTTCTTTTCGAATTCGATGAGCGTCTTCTTGCAGCAAAACTACGGTCAGCTGCAAGTTGTCGACAAAGGCAACCGGCCGCTTCCCGAAACCTACGTGAAGGTTTATGCCGAAATGCAAAACGGCAAAGTCCAATTCTATAAGGATGGCTACACCGATTTGCGAGGGCGTTTTGACTACACATCGTTGAGCACGAATCAGCTCGACAGCGTGAATCGTTTCTCGATCCTAATCATGTCGGACAAAAACGGCGCCGCCATCCGAGAGGCAACACCGCCCAAGCATTAGCCGCATCAGCAGGTGATAGCAGCAGACTCCCTAGAGAGCGGCGACAAGCGAAGCTTCTTCGCGCATCGCTTTACTCCCTGATCGAAGAAGATTGTCGCTCGGGACTGTGAACTAAGTGGTTGGGCTCGCTGACGCTCAACCACCAGCCACGAACTCACAGAAATCTGCGTA
>JAGQPC010000323.1 GCA_020426925.1 Planctomycetales bacterium
ATGACGAGTTCGCCGCGAACCGCTTCAAAGCCAGCACTCAGCGCAGCTGCTTTTCCGAAGTTGCGTCGAAACCGAATCCCGCGAACTCGACGATCCGATTCACAGAGCGACTGAATGACTTCCCACGAATCGTCGGTCGACCCGTCGTTGACAAAAACGATGTCCAATTCGTAGTTGTGTTTTTCGGCAACTTCAGACAATTCGCGATGGAGCTCTCGCAAACTTTCGGCTTCGTTGTAAACAGGTACGACAATCGAAAGCACGTGACACCTCGATTCTTGGTTTCGGTTCAGCGCGCAAAGCACAAACAAAACCGAACTTGATGTAAACAGCGATTTAGGTGGGGCAGGTGCGACCGGGGAATTCTTCTCATGCTTGCCGGCCACGGTGGGACGCTCATTGTAACACAACTTCCGCGGTTTCTGCGACTGTTTTCCAGTCGACGACGTCAAATGCTCTTACTACGTCCGATAGCGTGCAGTACTCCGGCTGTAACAAGTTCCGCAAAAAGCCACGCGAGTCGCAATAAAACGGGACAAACGAGTGCAACGGCTGGGCTATACGTGCCGCTTAGCAAGCTATTGAACACGAGCTCCCGAACTCCGACTCCGCCCGGCAGCAACGACAAAAAACCAGCGACGACGGCAAGCGTCACCGATGCGAGCAATCGCGGATACTCGGCAATCAGCGAAACCGTTTCGGGCTCTAGCGCATTCAACACGCACCAAAGGCTGAGCATCATCACATTCCACGCGACGAAGCTTAGCAGCCAACCTCGAATAACGAGCGGCCAGCGGTACGCCTCGATCGCGCTGTTGACTGCTTCATCGACTTTGTCGACCTTGAGCGTCAAAACGATAAAGCGAAAGACCGGCGGAAATGTTGGGACTCCCGCAACGAGCATCAATCCGATCGACGCTGCTAACAACGTCGTGTGGCTAGAGAATTGCACGGCAATGATGGCCGCTGCCTGGAACGCGCCGACCGCCATCATGGAAAGCGTTTCTGCGAAGACAGAAATCGCGGTCACCGCGCGGTTGGAATCTTTTAGAGCTCCCGTTCGTAGCACCACGACCATCGCCTTGCCGGGAACGTATTTGCCCAGATGCCCCAAATAATAGGCTCGGATCGTGTTGAAGAACGTCGGCCGCTGGCCCATTCTGTTTAGAATTCGATGCCAATAGAAGCCCAACGGCAATAACGAGATTGCGTAGACGAATCCTCCCATTGCGATCCACAGAACATTTTGAATCGTCCACTGAAACCGAAACGCGGCCAGCTCCGCCCAGCCTTTGCTGACTGCTCTTCCAATTCCCAGCAAAACCAGCACGATTATTACTGCCTTCAATATCGCCATGACCCGACGCTTGGTCGAGGAGGGTTTTGAAGGTGGCTCGGTCGATTGACTCAAGGAACTAGCCTTTGCGGAATTCTCGTTTGCCAGCTGGCCCAAACATAGCTTTGGACCGACAAGGATAAACGGTATGGTCCGTTTGAGCGATATCGGTAAGCTGTCCCGTAACGAAGAGATCCCAACCCTGGATTGCGATCATGGTGCGAAAAAGAAATCGAAAGTCGGCTCCTCAGCCAAACGAAACGTCTCCATCAGCTGCGACTCAAGCATCAGACGAGCCCTCCCAGTCGACCGAGACTCCAGTGACGCACCAGCTTCCATCGTTTCTACCAAAGACGACGTCGGTGACCAAGATCGCGTCACTGCTTGTTTTGGTCGTCATCATCATCGTAATCTTGATCCTGTTCTATCGAGTGATGGCTGGTTTCGTTCTGCCGCTATTCTTGGCAGCACTGTGCAGCGTGTTGTTTCGTCCGATTCATGCGTGGATGCTGAATCTTCTGCGAGGTCGTGAAACAACTGCGGCGGCTCTCACGACGGCGGCGATCTTGTGCATCGTGTTCTGCCCCATGGTGATCATCGCAGGAATGGCGATTGGTGAGTGGAAAGATTCCAGCGACTTCGGCTCTGGCAATACAGGCACGACGACGGACAAAATTGTTGGCGGCCTGCATCGCGCAGGAGAGTGGATACCGACAGTTCTTATCGGTGGGGAGAAACTGACTGGACGGCCGTTTGAAAGCGACATCGTTGCCCTCGACTTGCTGTTCGAGGGCTTTCCAACCGAAGTGCCTTCTGGAGAAACAGCGACCGGATTGATCGAACCGCTCACTAACGCACGTGGACTCCTGTCCGACATTGAGTTTTCAACGTTGAGCGCGGGTTATATAGTCGAAGACATTCCTAATGAACTGATTCCTTCGAAACAGCCTAGGTTGACCAATGCATTGGCCAGTGCGTCTGCTCGGATCATGTGCCGAGAACAGTGGATCGTTTTTGAGCCACGAGTCGTTTTCGCACCGTTGGACCGTCTGATCAGTGATCTTGAGAACGCGCGCAATGAAGTTGGCAATTTGTCCGACGAGGAAACGAACGAGATTCAAAACTTGGCTTCGGAATTACGGATGACACTGGAAACAGTCCGACGGCAAATCCAGAATGTTTCAAGCGAGGACCAAGCCGCGAATGATGCGTTCTCTGCAGAGTTTCGTTCGGTGGAGTCACAACTGACGAGATTGTCCGCCGCCACATCAGAAGATGTCTTGGCCTTACTCACAAACAACATTGACGCTACTGAAACACTCCGTTTTTCCATTTCTTATGCTGCGTTTGTGTCACTCGGAATTAGCGAGTCAGCTATCCCTGAAGATGTAAGACTCCTCAAAGCGTCTCCACAATCCGACGACGCGAACGACCACGAAGCTACCGAATCACCTGAAAGAGCGGCACGCCCGAAACCGACCGAATTGGCTGTGGCCAGAGCACGCGTTTTGCTAGAGTCCGGTGCATTGGCGTTTACAAATGCAAGAATCCCACTGCTCGAGACACTTGACTCCGATCTGGAACTTGCGCAGGACTATGTAAGAATTGGCAGCGACTGGGAAGCATTGGTTCGGGGCGCGTCAGTTGAAGCGTCTGAAGAGCTAAAAATATCGAGGACTGAAGCCGAACACAAGTTGAGCGAATTCCGCAAAACCTATCCACGACTGAACGAAACATGGCAATCGGTTCGAGCACAGATTCACGGAGGATCGACTCGGATGTTGGCAACCGACATTTTCTTTCCCACAGCGGACCAGATCGCTCGCCGTGAAAAGATGACGCGAGATTACGCGCAATCGCTCATCCCTTCGATGGGCGGAAAAGTGACCGCGATCGCAGGACAGTTCGTCGCCAATGTTGCGATCATGATTCTGGGACTCTTTTACTTTTTGAAAGATGGTCCCGGTATGATCCGCGCCATCATGAGATTGTCGCCGCTAGACGATCGCTACGAAAAGGAATTGCTCAGCGAGTTTGATTCGGTCAGCCGAGCAGTCGTTCTGGCGACGCTGTTGTCGGCGTTTGCACAAGGACTTCTTGCCGGAATCGGCTATTACTTCGCAGGGTTTGACGCCGTGCTTTTCATGACGATGGCGACGATGCTGATCGCGATGGTGCCCGTTGTCGGTGCCGCCGCGGTTTGGGTCCCGGCCTGCATTTGGCTCGCCGTTGTCGACCAACGCGTCTCGACTGCAATCTATCTGGCGATTTACGGAGCCACGGTTGTGTCGATGGTCGACAATCTGATCAAGCCGTTTGTGCTCCACGGCCAGTCAAACTTGCATCCGCTGTTGGCCTTGCTAAGTGTTCTTGGTGGAGTGACAGCGCTCGGTCCGATTGGCATTATCGTTGGGCCGATGGTCGTTTCGTTCCTGCAAGCATTGCTGAACATGTTACATTTAGAACTGCAAGATCTCGACCGAGTGGAAGCAGATTCAGCACCGCAGCCAGATGGCTAAACTTCAATTGCTAGCGGAGCAGCGTGAGCTGCCCGGTGTTTTAAGCGGACACAAACCGGACCGCTCGCGCCGTGCCGCTAACACCATGTGATCCCTGCATCGCCAGATGTGACATTCGGCTAGCAGTCCAACGCATCTTGGTTTTCAGGTAGCTCGTAGTTGGACAGCGCCACTTTCTGCTCGTAGTACCGCCTTTAGGCGTATCCACTCAAGTGCCAGCATTGCATCTAGTTGATTTTTCTGGCGTTGTGCTATGAATTAGGGCATAGGTATTTCCGATGTGAAAGCGATTGTCGATGAAGTCGAAGAACTGCTCACGGCGGCTGGGCCACTGCCGAATGATGTGTCGATCGCTGTCGATAAGTTGCTCAATGCTGTGGAAGTGTTGGCTGCTCAGCAGCAGTCGCTGTCTGAGGAAGTGAAACGACTTCGCAAAAAGCTCGAGAAGAAAAAGAACGGCAAGACCACCAACGATCCTTCGGATCCTGCTTCGAATGGTGGCGACGACGAAAAAGGTGCCGACAAAAAAAGACGGCGATCATTCCTCCGAAGATGCTCGCGGCAAACGGAGTTCGAAGCCGCCCAAGCCCCACAAGATCGACGGTCGTTCAAAGATCTTCCGATTCACGACACGATGGAGTGCCCGATCGATCCGGCGACGCTGCCTCCCGATGCCGTTCGCGTGGAAGATGAAATCGTGATCGTGCAAGGTGTCGAAGTCAAACCGAAGAACACCAAGCTCCAACGTCACGTCTATTTCTCGCCGCAACAGAAGAAGCATTTTCGTGCTCCGCTTCCGGCGGGCTTTGATCAAGGCGACTTCAGCGCCGACTTGCGAGCCTTGATCATTTCGCTGAAGTACAGCGGCAGCAAGAGCGAACCGAAGATCGGCGAGTTCCTGGAGAACTTCGATGTCCAAGTGTCCGCTGGTAGCACCTCTAATGTTGGGTTGGATCGGTGGCTTGAAGCAGAACCGCGAAGCGTAGCGTCACAGCTTGTCGACTCGCGACTTCGCGAGTGGCTCGTTGAGCTAAAACCACGATGCATGCTTCCAAGCCCGAAAATTAGCCGGCAACTGCGCACGTGCGACAAGTTCGCGCATCGCGCGTGGCCAACGGCATGAAACGTTTTGCTCGCAACGTGATTGCGAAGTCAAAACAGATGTCTGTGCGCGCCGACGCGACGTCAGCCTGCACAGCCACAGCGAGTCCGCGCGATGGACATCTTCACAACGTTGATCCAAACGACCAAGAAGCTTGGCATCAGCGGCTACGCCTACCTGCGCGACCGCATCGCACGAGCCTATCAGCTCTCCTCCATCGCCGACCTGATCATCAATGCCGCCGCTAACCATGCTGGCGCTTGAGAAAATACCACGTGTCCATGCAATGTACAGGCGATGACCGATTACATCGCATGTCCTGTGTATTCTTTGTCCTGTGTGTCCTTTGCAACGCATCTCGGTGGGTTTTCTTGGCAGTTTCACTCTGCACATTAAGGCGTTCCATTTCTGTGTATGGCGTTTGCAAGCTTCCGCACGTGCGACACGGTAGGAACACCCTCCATCACCTTGAGCACAATCCCTGATCCATCCGTAATGACTGTCGATGGCAAGGCAGGTTCGCCCCCTAATTCCTGCTCAAGAAAGTCGGATACCAAACGCCGACTGCCTGCGTCCAATTCATAGACAAGTCGATAGGCAGGCTGACATTCTTCCGTGTACTTCTGGAGCGCCGCCGAGTCGTCGGCGTCATCTACTGGGAGACCGACGAGATCAATACCATCACTCCCAAATTCGGATTTGAGTGTACGCAGTTGAGGGAGGTGTGTTCGGCACGCCTCGCACCAGGTTGCCATGGTCGTGTATACATGAAAGCGAGCGATCGGCCTTACATCCTTGATGGGAAACTCTGTTTGCCTAAGCGGTACGGCGCGGCTAGAGATTGAGACGTCTTTGTAAATAGATCGGACGATTGAATCACCGCCTGGCAACTCGGAAGGGTCCTCGTGGACCGTTATCAATGTTCCCGCGGCCACATTCAGGGCCTTTGAAGTTTTCCCGGACGGCCAGCGCACAGTTAACGAAGGCACCTCCTTTCGCTCGCCAATACCAAGGATCATTGTCGCGCTGTTCTGGACTCCGAAGCCCTCACCGCAACGATGCTCACGTTCGATTGTCGTATCTCCAAGATCGGCTGTCACGATAGCACCATAGCCATCGCGGCACGAAAATTCTCCTTTGTTCGTAATACCCGCGGCCCGGCTACCGCCGATGAATCGGATTGCAATGGCGCTGCGTTCGCTGGCGGCGGCAATTTCCCCCATTTGATTGTGATACAGATTAAAAAGCGGAGCGTTAGCGTTCACGATCGCGATGTCTTGCCAGCCGTCGTGGTCATAGTCCAGCACGGCAAACCCACGACTGTCAGCAGGTGTGTCCATACCAGACAACGCTGAAAGATCAGTGAAGGACGTGCCTGCCTGGTTGACGAATAAATGATTACGCTCGTTGCCGCTAAGTGAGTGAACGACATAACTACCTTCCTCGCGCTGACCACCTCGTAAACGCTGGTCAATCTCCGGCACCAAGTCCTCACCTCGCCTGAAACGGCGCCATTCGTCGGAAAAACGGAAACTGCGCCGGGCGAAGTTGCTGTCGGTGCGCACGACCGTGCGCCACAGATTGCTTCATAAATCGAGGTCCGACGAGACGGCCTTGGGCGCCGTGAAGTATCCGCTCAGCACATACAGATCAAGGAAACCGTCGTTATCAAAATCTGCGAATTGCCCGCCCCACGACCAGCCTGCATTTGCGACCGTTAGGTCGGGCGGAAACTCTCCAGAAACCAGCTGGAACGATCGGCCTTGACGCTGACGGTAAAGGTAATTCCCGGCAGCTGATTGTCGGTAGATTTCGGACAGCCCAGTCAGACGATCCGTGATTCGACGACCTGCCTTGCTGTACATGTTCGATACGTAGAGATCTTGCAAACCGTCATTGTCGTAATCGCCCCAGCTCACTCCCATGGCGAATCCAAAAGCGTTCGTCGCGAGCTCGTCAGCAACTTCTCGGAAGCCACCATCACCATCATTACGAAAGAAACTGTCTGGCGCCCAATCATTGGCAACGTAGACGTCGGGATCGCCGTCTTCATCGAAGTCCGCCCACGTCGCCTGTAACGAGTTTCTCCAGATGCCAAGTTGCAGGTTTTCTTCGGCAGGTTCGAACCGACCATTACCACGGTTTACGTATAGGACGTTGGGCGGGCCAACCTGGTTTAATAGATTCGGAAAAAGCGGGTCGGCCTCGGAATTGGCTGCTTTGTGATGCTCGTAGTATTCCTCGGCCTGTTCGGGCGTTAAGAACTCGTCCGGCCAATTGACGACTTGGTCGGCGACGCCTCCTGACAGGTTTTCTCCATCTCCAATCGTTGCTGGTCGGTAAGTTAGTAGGTAAAAGTCAAGCAACCCATCACCGTTGTAGTCCGCGGCGGATAGCGAGATGGCCAGCCGCGGCAAGTCGGTCGCTTGTTGAACATGAGCAAATCGTCCATTCCTGTTTTCGAAGTAAAGGCTGGGCAGCAAGCTACGCCCCAGCACGAGGTCTGGATCGCCATCGTTGTCGAAATCGGCGAACAAAGCGCAGGTGGAGTGACCTGTGAAATCGAGCCCATACTTAGCAGCCGCTTCGACAAATGTGCCGTCACCCTGATTCTCTAGTAGCTTGTTCCGCCCTATACGGACGGTGACGTAGATATCATCGTCGCCATCACAGTCCACATCGACGATGGCGAGCCCGGGTTTTTGGTTGGCAGAAATCGGTGCGTAGTATGGATGGGGCGCCGTCTTCGAACCTCCCTGGTAAAATTTAATGGTTGCCTCATGGTGTTCTGAACGGCGCATGTTTCGGTAATCGGAAGATCGCGGCAACACCTGGGCAAGCGATTCATGGAAAAAACGTTTAGGGCTAGAAGCGGCAGACATTTGCCGCATTTCCCAGCCGCTGATTCTCCATTCCCCGGCAGATCCGCGGCGCCAGAGAATCGTCTGTTTGCCATTCAGACCACGCCATTCACCACTTTTCATCTTTGCGAGCCCGCTGAATCCGACGTCCGCCTCAAACGTCGAATGAGTTTTATCCAGAAAACGCCCCTTGATGAAAGAGAAATGGGCGTGCTCAAACCAAGAAACGTGATCCAGCAGCGGTCGCCAGAGTGACAGGACGCTTCTCCTGCGCAAGTGCTCCACCTTCTCCGGCTGCATTGCGGTAAGCTTACCGGTCGCTGAAGGTAAAGATTCTCCGCCACCAGCAAGACCGACGACGGTTACCGTCGGTTCGAATAATCCGCGCCGGGGCGCATCCGGCAGACGCAGGTTCATCAGGCTTTGTGATAGCTGCCCAAGGTTTGGTGTCAGTTCAAGGAGTTGCTCCTCGGAAGTGACCAGCTCGCTGATAATCGCGGCATCTTGATGGGCAAAGAGGTACGTGACGCATGTCTCGCCAACATCCCACCCGGGATATACGAGAGCCAACAGAGCAACGATCTTGGCGACTCTGCCTTTCTCGTAACGCCCGACATAGATCGCCGCAGGCACCAACAACAAAACGAGGAGGCTAACCCATGTCGAATGCAACTTAACGGCGGCTGCAGCCGCCAGCCAGGACAGCACGGCAAGTACAGAGAAACCCGCTTTTGGGCTGGGTTGATCGCTAGGTGGAGGCAATTCGTCCAATATCTGATCCTGCACGCAAAATCGGACCGAGCCTGGACCAGCTCAGCTCCCCTTCGGTACGAGTTTCTTTACGGAAGCTGCCAGTTAACTACACGAAACTCAATATCTGCTCCATGACAAACAACTATACCGGCCTGAGAACAGAAAGTCGAAATAATTCACTTGCAATTCGCTATTGAGCTATTGATTATATTGCATTTGCGGTGACTTTTTGCCGTGATTGCTGAGCTGAGTCCACATGAGCCGGTACGGAAAATGAGAAATACAACATATGTAGCGCTGTGCATAATGATTGCCGCCAGCGGGATGCCCGTGGGTGATGCTACGTCGCGCGCCGATATGGTGGTCTGGCAGGTCGGTCAAGATGACAATGCGTGGCCCCAAGGCGGTACTGGGGGTGGGCCAAACACTAACTTTGTCCAGGAAGCGGGTGTGAACCCGATGCCGGGTGTTCCGAACAACCCACCAATCAATCAACAAGCCGATGACGATTACTACTTTGCGGGAACCTACACGACGGTGCTGGACGGAGGTGGATATTCTCCAGTCGGCACGGTACTACTTAATGAGGAAGCTGCCGAGCGCTCATTCGCCGGAACCGACAACTCGCTTCGGTATCACTTCAATCTTCCCGCCACTATCAACGCGTCCGATTTGCTGTCGGTGACGTTTGACGCCAACAATCTCGATGGAACGGTTGGCGGCACGGAGCATTACGGGGTCGAAGTGTACTTCAACGGCTTTCTGGTAGGTCCCGAGGTGGA
>JAGQPC010000324.1:0-363 GCA_020426925.1 Planctomycetales bacterium
TCCTGCTCTTCCTCGGGCTGCTCCCAAAACTGACCATCTGCTTCCGGTGCTTCGTAAGGAAATTCTTCCGATCCTTCGAGTGCGTCGGCGCTCAGTGGATCAATTGCGTTTTGCGGCAAATCTGTCGCGTCCGTGTCGGTAGCATCAGTCGGTTGCGCGTGTAATTCAGAGGGGACGAGATCGCTTGGCTCCGGCGGCAATAACGGTTTTACCGAATCGTCCTCGGCGTCGAGCACGATTGTATTGTCAGGAATAGGAATTGAACCGATGTCGTCGTCCGTCAGATCTTTGAGTCCGCTGAGATCAATCGGCTGCGGAGCAGCTTGCTGTGGCGTGCTGCTGTCTTCGCTTCTTTCGATCGCG